>JABJKL010000148.1 GCA_018660405.1 Pseudomonadota bacterium
GAGTCCTAACCAAACAACTCTGGATTTATCTCCCAAAGGCGGTGTGAAGCCAGGGTCGGTGGAACCATAGATAGCAACGACCGGACGCTCAAGCGCCGCCGCCACATGCATTAATCCCGAATCATTGCTCACCACCAAATCTACACACGAGATCAAGTCAATTGCCTGCGGCAAACTCGTCCTGCCAGCAAGATTTACTATTTCTGGGTCGGCCATAGCAATTTGTTCGCAATCAACCGCATCGCTCGCCGAACCCAAAAGCCAAACTTGCCATCCTTCCGAGACCTTCTGTCGAGCCAGTTCAGAATAATAGTGCGACGGCCATTGTTTTGCCGCGCCAAACTCTGCACCGGGACAAAGCACCATTGTTCGACCTTTCTTAATGGCGAGCCCGAAAGCATTAAGTACCGCGTCTACCCATTCAGGATCGGTGCGCAATCTGGGTTTGGGGATAAGTTGCAAATCCTCAGCCAGTTGTTCATCGTGAAGCGCAGCGAATCTCTGAACGGTCATCGGCCAACGACCCTTGTCCAAAACACGGCGATCATTCACTACCCCATAGCGCTGCTCACCGGTATAGCCGATACGCTCAGGTATACCCGCAAGCCAGGGTGCCAACGCTGATTTGAGCGAGTTCGGCAGAATATAAACTCGCTGGTAGTTATTTTTACGCAACAGCTTGGCGACTCGCCATCGCTCACTTAAAGCCAACTTCCCATGAGCAAATGGCGCCTCAACAAGCTGATGCGCCTCGGGCATTCTGTCGATCAAAGCGGCAGACCACACCGGCGCTAGCACATCGATATTGGCCTCGGGCATATCGCGTTTGATGACTTGCAACAAGCCATGCGCCATCACCATATCGCCTACCCAGGATGGGCCAACTACAAGTACTCTTTTTTTTGTTTCTGACACGCTAGAACAATTTAATCTTCAAATTTTAAAAAAGAATTCCACGCAGATTCTACCGCGTTTCTGGAATTCTGCACCTGATCACTGGGCACGTGTACCGGCTTGTTCGCCAGTTTGTAACCATGATCAAAACTCAAATACTCGCAGTAAATGTCGCCCAGCGATTGTGCCACGGTCGGATCAAATACTCCGCAAGCTGCGGCAGCAACCAGTAGTCCTGGCGTCGTATGTTCTTCCAGTAACTCCGGATAGTCCTTTGCAAATACCAGAACGATCGCCTGTGCTAAAAACTCAATATCAACCAAACCGCCAACGCCCTGCTTTAAATCGAAAAAATCGTCTGAGGACTTATCGTGCTCTTTTCGCATTCGCTTGCGCATATTGACCATATGCCCCATCACTTCCTGTAGAGTGCGTGGGTGCATCAGCGCTCGTTGTCGAATATCCCTGATTTTTTGACCAAGCACGCTGTCACCAACAGCAATTCGGGTTCGCGTGAATGCATGGTGTTCCCAAAGCTGCGCTCTTTCGAGTTGATATTTCCGAAAACTTTTCACCGACGTCACCAATAAACCAGACTGGCCGCTGGGCCGTAACCGCATGTCTATTTCATAGAGCTTGCCAGCAGAAGTTGTGGTCGTTAACAGAAATACCAACTTCTGGCACAGCCGCGCAAAATACATCTCGACCGGTACCGCCTTTTCACCACCCTCACTATTTGCCAAAACCCTGGTATCGTCGTAAATCATAACAATGTCTAAATCTGCACCATAGCCAAGCTCGCGACTTGCAAGCTTGCCATAAGCGAGCACCGCTAGCGGTAGACCCTCGCCGGGTGCAACCACCGACCCTAAATCGTCCCGAAGCTGCATTTGCGCCATCGTTAAGGCAACGGACAAAGCTGCATCTGCTAACAAAGAAAGTGCATACCCAGCTGTGGATGCATCCAATTCACCACTTAAAAAACCAGCGGCTATGCGCAAGGTTCTGGAGTGATGAACCTCTCGAAGTGCGTCTAACGCTGGCTCAAGATCATCATTCTCCAGCAACTCGATAGCCCGCGCAAAACGTGCCGCCAAATACTCCTGATCTTGTAAATCTGTTTCTTCCAGGGGCACCAATAAACTATCGAGGATGGCAGGATAATTTCTGATCCAACTCGCTGCCCACTCACTTTGCGCAATTAGTTTCACAAGCTGATTAAGCGCGTCGGGATTTTCTGAAAGCAACGCCACATACGCCGAACGCGCAGCAATTCGCTCCAAAAGCCCTATAAAGCGGCGTAACGTGGTTTCCGGGTCGCTGGTAAATGCAACTTCGCGCAAGGCGTTAGGCATTAACCGATCAACTCTGGCCTGTGCCTCTCCAGTTAGCCCACGATAGCATCGACCCTCTCGAAACCCATGAATAAAAGCATAGGCACGATCTTTGTCTTCGAAACCGTGCTCCAGCAAAAACTCTAACGCCTCGCTGGCTTCATCAGAGCCCCCGCCCTCAAACTCCCAAAGCCGCATCCAGTCGAGCATCTCAGTTTCTGTCGGGCCCTCATCACCAAACAGGTCATCAAAGTGCTGTTGAACGCTATCTGTTACTTGCTCTAGCTGATCAAGCAAGCTCTGATAGTCCGCAAAACCCATCGCAACGGCAACGACCAGCTGCACATCTGCTTTCTGCGGAAGGTTATGTGTTTGCTCATCGCGGTAAATTTGCAATCGGTGCTCCAATCGACGAAGAAACACATAAGCGTTCTGTAAATTATCGATATCCTTAGCGGGCACCAGCTGACGGCGCTTCAACATCGTAAACCCCTCGCTCAGAAAAGGTGTTCTAAGAGTAGCATCACGGCCAGCGTGGACAATCTGAAACGCCTGAACAAAAAACTCAATCTCTCGAATACCGCCCCGACCCAATTTCACGTTGAACGACTTTCCCTTGCGCACCAGTTGCTCAGAAATCATTTCTTTCATTCGACGAATTTCATTGATCGCCCCAAAATCGACATAACGGCGATATACAAACGGGCGTAATTCACCGAGTAGGTTTTCGGCGGCCTGCTTGTCACCGGCGATTGGTCTTGCTTTTATCAGGGCATAGCGTTCCCAATCTCGACCGTGGGCGGTGTAGTATCTTATCGTGGCATCCGACGAAAGAATGATCGGACCGCTGCCACCATAAGGCCTAAGACGCATATCTACTCTGAATACTTGCCCGTCGCTGCTGATTTTATGCAGCGTAGTAATGAGTGCTTGCGACAAACGCTCAAAGAATGTCTGATGCGCGTGTGCTGCATCATCCTCATTATCTGAACTGTCTGGATTCATCTCACCATCCTCTGGGTACGCAAAAATGAGGTCAATATCAGAGCTAAAATTGAGCTCTCTGCCACCAAGTTTGCCCATCCCGAGCACAAACATTTTCATCGGTTTGCGCTTGGAACCAGGTTTGGGGGAATAAAACGGTGTGCCCAATTCCTCACACTGCGCTTGGTAGAGATAGTCCAGAGCGGTATCGGTCGCGAGCTCGGCCAAATCACTCATCCCCTGAGTAATCTCCTCTAGCGAGGCCAGGCCAACAAGGTCTCTAACAGCCAATACAAAAGCCACTGCACGCCGTAACTGCCTAAGACCGGCGCTCAATTCTTCGGTCGAGTTAAACTGCCCGACTAACGTTTTTGCGAGATCTTCAATTGCATGGGTATCCAACGGGCTCTGCAATCGGCTGGCTTTAGCAAGATTGCACACCAGCTCTGGATGCCTCTGACAGACCTGCGACACAAACAGACTCAGACCACAAGCCACTTCCAACAGCTCAGCATCCGCAGCAGGTAGCTCATTCTGCTCACACCATTCGGGCCACCACATCGCGATTGATTCGGCAATCTCTGTCGGCAGGGCGCGAATTTCTGTACCTGGATGAATCAAATTATTAGTACTCAAGCAAACAAACTGATGCGCTACAATACCGCGCCTTTGAATGGTACTCCATCATTCATGGTTTGACTGAATATCAGGTTAAATATCTCTGTGCCCTTACTCGAATTAAAAAATCTTTCGCTCTCGTTTGGAACCCAGATCATTCTGGATAAAGCAAACCTGCTAATAAACGAGCGCGAACGCGTTGGGTTTGTCGGCCGTAATGGTGCTGGCAAAACCACGCTAATGAAGATGCTGGCCGGTACGGTAATGCCCGACGATGGCAAAATACACGGTCAAAGCAGGATCAATATCGCCTTAATGCCGCAAGAAATCCCCAACTACCATGGCCTCGATATATCCACGGTGATAACGCTCGGTGAATCAAAAGTTGGCCCTGAACTAATCGCACAGCTAGCGGGGAAAGACTATGAGGAATCTAGCGAGTTGTGGGAGTTAGGCATCCGCGTTAAAAAATTACTCTCCAGCTTCAAGCTAGACGGCGAAGCACAATTTGAATCGCTTTCCGGCGGCATGAAGCGCCGTGTGTTGCTGGCCCGAGCGCTGGCGACCGACCCAGCCCTGCTGCTATTGGATGAGCCGACCAATCATTTAGACATAACCACCATTGAGTGGCTAGAAAAAATGGTGATGAGCTTCAGCCTCGCGGTCATCACTATTTCACATGACCGTGCATTTATTGACCGCATTTGCGATCGTATCGTCGAACTCGACCGTGGTGTGCTGTCGTCCTGGCCTGGTAATTACGAGCAATATTTGCTTGCCAAGGCCAAAGCCTTGTCTGAAGAGGAGGCCAGTAATAAAGCCTTCGACAAACGCTTGTCTGAAGAAGAAAAGTGGATTCGACAAGGCATCAAAGCCCGGCGGACCAGAAATGAAGGCCGGGTGCGCGCGCTCAAACGCATGCGAAACGAGCGCCAGCAGCGCAAAGAATTATCGGGCACGGCCAAGTTCTCGGCCAACGAAGTTTTATCGTCGGGCAAGCTCGTGTGGGAAGCTAACGACATAAGCTACGGCTGGGGTGAAGGCGCTAACCAAGAGATCATCATAGAAAACTTCTCCACCTTAATAATGCGTGGCGATAAAATCGGCATCATTGGCAAGAACGGCTGCGGCAAATCAACACTCATCAAACTCATTCTGGGCACGCTGAAGCCAAACTCGGGAACAATGCGAACTGGCACTCGTTTAAATATCGCCACTTTGGACCAACACCGCACAGATATCGTCGACAATCAAAGCGTACTCGATAATGTATCGGGTGGCCGCGACCAAATCACCATCAATGGTAAAGACAAACACATAGTCTCTTACATGCAGGATTTTTTATTCACTCCAGAACGATCACGAGGACCTGCAGCGGTGCTATCCGGAGGTGAACGCAACCGTTTGATGCTTGCCAAGCTGTTCAGCAAACCGGCTAATTTGTTGATCCTTGATGAACCGACCAATGATTTGGATGCGGATACTCTTGAACTGCTTGAACGACTACTGGTTGAGTACTCAGGCACCTTGTTACTGGTAAGCCATGATCGAACTTTTTTGAACAACGTGGTCAGCAGCACCCTCGCCTTTGATGAGCCCAGAACCATCAACGAATATGTCGGTGGCTACGACGACTGGCTGCACCAACGCCCTAAACAAGAAAAACCGAAAACACCTAAATCTGGCGAAACAAAAATTGCAAAGAACACCGTCAATCCTAAAAAGTTGAGCTACAACGACCAGCGTGAACTGGACCAGCTTCCCCAGCTCATTGAAAAGGCGGAACACGCCACCGATAAAATTCATCAAGCCATGCTAGACCCAGCATTCTTCCAACAAGCTGAGGAGATCATCACCACCAGCAATACACAGCTTAAAGACCTGGAAGCCAAACTCGCCGGTTACTACTCTCGGTGGGAAACGCTCGACGGTTAGCAACGCGATGGCGAGTCAAAAGTACAAATACAGCGTGTGCATCCTGGCTGGAGGCGAAGGGCGGCGCTTTGGCGGCCTGGATAAAGGATTCGTCAAATATCGGGGCAAACCACTAATAGAGCATGCCATCGAGGCGTTCGCTGATCATACAAACGACTTGACGATTAGCGCAAACCGCAATCTGGAGCAGTATAAAAAATACGGTTACTCGGTTGTTTGTGACCTAAACAAAACCTATGCAGGACCATTGGCGGGCACCCTGACCGCCTGCACACAAAGCAAGAACGAATGGCTATTGGTCATCGCCTGTGATCACATTGGCATCGACAACAGCTTGGCCAACGCCATGCATGAGTTAGCTGAATCAGACCAAACCAAACTCGTCATAACCAATGATGGCGACCGGAACCAACCTTTACCCATGCTGCTGCATACGTCACTGAAAAATACGATTGGGACGTTTCTTGGCTCAGGCGACCGTAAAGTAGGGTTGTGGCAAGCACTTCAGAAGCCAAGTATTTTAAAATCTGAACAGCTTAAGCAAACCAAAAACATAAATACGCCTGAAGACCTGTAGTTTGGGCTGGACAATCAGCGGGTTAAGACCTGAAATCAGGATTATATTCTAACCAGGTTCAATTCGGCGGTTTTCGATCTGTTCGTTAAGCGCCAAAGCGAAATATAAAGTCATTCTACATCTAGCCCTGCATTTTTTAGTCCCTCTAGCGCCTGCTTTAATGCTTTACCAAAAAGCATGGCGTGTGAGCTATATGCTTATGTTGGCCGGTTTGGCCATAGATTTGGATCATTTATTGGCCAACCCAATTTATGACCCTAATCGGTGCAGCATTGGGTTCCATCCGCTGCATGCCGAATTTCCTATAGCGCTTTACTGTCTGGCGCTTTGGCATCCCAAAACCCGCGTGGTTGGCATCGGCTTGTTAGTCCATATTATTCTGGACTCCATCGATTGCAGAGTTAGCAGCGGGGTTTGGTATGTTGGTTAGAAGGCCTCGCAAGCCATCCTTCGGGGTAGGGCTGATTTCAAACGTTATTATCTGTTTCCTTGTCTTCCACTTTATGCGGAATTCTTACGGTTACGGTTGTGCCACGCCCCAGTTCACTATCAATTTTCATGGTGCCACCGTGTGCTGAAACAATATTCTGGCATAGATATAAGCCCAAACCAAAACCACCTGTTTTACGCTGCCTGGACGCATCTGGCCTATAAAAAGCTTCGGTTACACGCCCCAGGTGCTGTGTATCGATTCCTTCACCGCTGTCTTTTACCACCAACGCCAGCCCCTCTTCATTGACCTTCGCACTCACAGTTGGCCGAGGCTGATCTGGTGCGGAATGCCGCAACGAGTTTATGAGTAAGTTTTTAAGTAATAATTGAATACGCATTCCATCAAGCAACATATAGTCATCGCTTGAAGCCGCAGGCGCTTCAACTCCAGAATTCGCGAAGTGCTCATTCAATTCGGTTGAAATGAGATACGAAACAGAATGTGGCTGGCGATTCAATGTGCTATGGCCGGTTGACATAGACTCTGCTTCGGTAAGGTCTGAAATCAAGGATTCCATTTCTTTCATGTCGGCCGATATCGCCTCACGTTGAGCTGTATCGCCTATTAACTCGGCCGCGACGCGGGATCGAGTGACGGGCGTTCTCAATTCGTGGCTAATCGCGAGAAAAAGGTCGCGCTTGGCTTCCAGCATGCCTTCAATGTCATCAGCCATTTGGTTAATTTCAGCACCGAGTTTACCTAACTCATCATGGCGATCAATCGTGGTGCGGCTGCCCAGATCTCCCTGGCCTATTTTGGAGACCACCCCTCTAATATTTTCAAGTGGTCGAAATAACCAGTGAGTTGCCAAATAAAGTAATCCCAGCATGCCTATCAACGCGATAATATTCCAGATCTGTACCAGTTCGACAATATTTGGGTCGTACCCCAAAATAAAATCATAGCCTCGAGACTGCATTCGAACCAAAAATCGCCCATCTTCCCAGTCACTTTCGAGCGCATAGGGAGTGCTCCCCGCAGATCGACCCCGTCCCCGGCGTACAATCGGAACGGGAAGATCGCTCAGATCTACCGGCTCAAAATGGAGATGATCCAGATTGATCGGCTCACCAACAGCCCAAACCGAATCACCTCGCCGTAGCACAATATCAAACCCACGCGTGTCAGCGAGCGTCGTTGCAAGTTCTTCTGCAACCTGGCCGGTTCGTCGATCGACTAATAGATCAGAATAAAGAACCGCGTCCCGGAGGACATTCTGTTCCAGTAGTTCACCTGCCGTCACACGAAGCGCAACTTGCATTAACTCTGTTAAAGCGAAGCCGCCAATCAAAAACATAAACATCAGGCGAAACGATAAAGATCCAGAAATACGCCGAATAAAGTTCATCATCTCATCGGCTCTCTATATGCCCGGCATTTCACTTTTAATGACGGCTTCACAATTCCGCTAACCCTCACGTGGCGCAATAAAGCAGTACCCTGCGCCCCAGACGGTTTTGATGTAATCCAGCGGCTGAAGTTTCTTTCTGAGTCGGCTTACTGATATATCCACCGACCGGGTAAACAGCTCGGCTTCAATACCACGCAATTGGTTTAGAATTTCATCACGCGAGAAGTTTTTGCCCGGTGATTGCACAAACAACTGTAACAATTGATATTCCATCGTCGTTAGCTGTAGTGCTTCATTATTCAAGCTGGCGGTTCTCTGATGCGTATCGACACTCAAGGGGCCATAGCTTATTACTTCGCCGGCTTGCTCTGTCCCTTGAACTCGTTTGAGAATATTCTGCACCCGAGCAACCAACTCTCTTGGTTCAAACGGTTTGGGCACGTAATCGTCTGCACCCAGCTCAAGCCCGACGACGCGATCCATAACATCACCTCGCGCTGTCAACATGATCACCGGAATCGTGCTTTTCTGCCTGATTTCACGACAGACTGCGAAGCCATCTCTATCGGGCAGCATTACATCTAATAAAACCAAATCCGGCTTAAGGGTATCAATCATTTTGATTCCGTCATCTGGATGCTCAGCACTCTCTAGCGCCAGATCGTAACGCTCAAAGTACATTTTAAGATGCTTGGCAAGCTGCGCATCATCATCAATTATCAGGATTTTTTTCATACCATTAGTATAACGCGACAAACAATAAAAAGTGGGGCACAACGGTGCCCCTCAATTTAAACGGAGGATACAAAATATCGTCAGCCAGCTGAATTATCGTCTGAGTTGTCGTCATTTCGCATGGAACCACGTCTACCATCTCTGGATCGCTGATCTCGGAAACCCCTGCCATCAGGATGCCTATTGAAATGCGGCCCGCCTCTGCCAGCATTCGGTCCATGACTAAACCCTGGGCCTCGGCTGTTACCTGGGTGTCCCAAGCCTGGAATTCCGCCATGAGTCGCGAGCAATGCCAATTTTTCTCTCTGTTCTTGATTCAGCGTGGCGTGGAATTCAGAAAAAGCGGTCAGCACCTTATCACGCGCTTCTTCCATATTGGTGCGTGCCTCATCAGCTCTGGCTTGTCGCTCTTCTGAGCGCGCCCTGAATCGATCTACATCGAAGTTCTCCGCCTCCAGCATCTCTACTAATTCTTGTCGCTGCTGATCTCGATCTTGTTGTTGCGATCGGTCCCGGGTTCGGTTGGCTCTGCCTTCGAAGGCAGACCGCCCTTCAACCCCGGCAGCCAACACCTGTTCAAATTTTTCTTTTTGAGAATCGTCCAATTTTAAATCTTCGGACATTCTTTCGACCATACGGCCCATCATCTCAGCAGAACGTTCAGCGCGGCTTTCCGTCGCGTCTTCTTGCGCCCAGCTGACCTGCAATGCAAAAAACACTGCAACCGTCGCTAGTATTACTTTATTTAATCGATTCATCTTTAATACCTCTTACCTAATTGTTAAGTCACTATCGACACGAAAAAGTATATTCGGCAATCTTGTAGACAAAACGTCGCCGCTGTAACCCCGTGTAACAATATGTTTCCGATAGGGAGGCTAGTCTCTTCTTAGCTTGTCAGATAGAGCGACAGGGGTCGGAAAGCGCATAACAATCCAGGAGGATGATCCTATAAACGTCAAAATGGTGGCAAGCTGCACCATGTTTGCGGCTTCAGCCGATATTAATCGATATTCAAGAGCCAGAAATATAATCAATAAAGAAAATTCGCTCATCTGCCCTAGTCGCCAACCGGTTTCCCAAGCGAGCCGGGGTGACTCGCTTACGCGATCCAGAGCAAAGCGAAATACCACAGGTTTTAAGGTAAGTACACCACCGGCCAATAGCACAGCAGGTAACCACATAGTGGCCGCAGTCGTTAAATCGATGTTTGCGCCAATCGCAAAAAAGAAAAGCACCAGGAAAAAGTCTCTTACAGGCTTTAGATTTTCTTCAATAAATAAGGCAATGGGATTACTTGCCAGCGTTATACCCGCAATAAACGCGCCTATTTCATAGCTCAAGCCCGCGGTATGAGCGAGTTGCGCGATGCCCAAACACCAGGCAATCGCCACCAAAAAGATATATTCCCGAACCCGGTCAAACGCGCGAATCAGCGGCAACAAAAGATATTTTTCACCCAACCACGCCACACCAATAATCGCAGGCAACGATAGTACAATCATCAGCATTTCACCGAGAGTGGAGCTCACCTCTGCCCGCATACCCAACCACAGCATCACGACGATAGCGATTAAGTCTTGCAACAGTAAAACACTAATAATGACCTCGCCGGTATGCCTGTGATGAAGCACCGTCGTGGGTAATAATTTCAGGCCAATGATGGTGCTGGAAAACATCGTGGCGAAACTGATAATCAAGACATCGGGCCAGGCAAAACCAAAAGCCAACGCTAGAGAGCCGCCGAACAAAGAAAAACTGATCGACGTTATTAGCGTAACAATAGTTGTCTGCTTTAATAGTGAAAGCAGCTTTTGTGGTGCCAGATTCAGGCCCAACATGAACAACAAAAATATGATGCCAATCTCGGCTATATCCGCTAGCAAATTGGTATCATCTACCCAGCCCAATCCCCATGGCCCAAGCAGAACGCCTAATACTATATATCCAACAATCAAAGCCTGACGGGCCCATAAGGCTATCGCGGCGGTGACCGCACAGCCGACAAAAATTAAAAACAGCGAGAAAATGATGCTTTGGCCTTCCATTGGCCTACTTTAACACTCGCTTAACTTAAAAATAATCAGGCTCGTTACCGGGCCGCCACTTGATATTGCATCCCAGGCTGGTTTTTTGATTTTTATCGATTTCGCGGCCCGCCATTAGCGCATCACAAGCGTTGCGCAAATTGCTGCCATCCGGATCGACTTGATTGCCCGGCCGTGCATCATCGAACTGGCCACGATAAACCAGCTCCAAATTTTTATCGAAGAGATAAAAATCCGGCGTGCAGGCGGCGCCATAATCGAGGGCCATTGTCTGGTCGGCGTCGTACAAATACGGCATTGCAAAATCATTCTCTGCCGCAAACTTGCTCATGTTGGCGGGGCTATCAGCAGGATAATTCTCTACATCATTTGAACTTATTGCCGCGAGCCCGATGCCACTGTTGCAATAATCTCGAGAGAATTTTCCAAGGGCTTCCTTTATCAAAACCACATACGGGCAGTGGTTGCCGATAAAAACCACCATCATTCCGTTATCGCCAGAAAGCTCATCAATGGAAACATTGCGTGCTCCATAGCCGTGTAAACTGGAGTCATGCGTATTGGGCAAATCGAATTTTGGCGCCTTGGTACCAAGTGCCAGCATGGTTGATGTTGCTGCAGCCATATTTTCCTCTTCTAAGTCTTTTAGTTTTTAAGCTGGACCAGCTGCTTTCCAAAACGCTTCCATCACTCGATAACTCAAGCCCCACAGAAGATGCTGGTCATTATCGCTAAGGCGAATTGCAGACATGGTTGTTCCTGGAGCCCTGGGTTGCTCAAAATCGATAGAAAATGCTGGATCAGAAAAACGACTCAATGGCACCCACAGTGCCTCGGCTACTTCGCGGTTTAACGTCAATGATCCCGGGGAGCTGATTCGATAAACAAAAGGCGACAGCACAACCCCCGGCTTTATCGGGGCGGCGATTCCTAAAATGTCGTCTAATCGGCCAACATACTCCCTGCTAGACAGTGGAAGGCCAACTTCCTCCAAAACCTCTCGCTCGGCTGCCGCCCGAGCATCTTTGTCGGTCGGGTCAATTTTCCCACCTGGGAAACCCATTTGACCAGACCACGGGTCGCTCGCGTGAGTCGCCCGTTTTATCACCATTAGTTCCAGCTCAACGTCAGCCGGGCGAAAAATTATCGCAACCGCTGCGCACCGGCCACCCTCAAGAGTCTCGATAGCGGCCTGATGGTCAGGAATACGTTGCAGGATTTGCTCCACGTTTTTCCCTACACTAGTGTAGTTTTAAGCCTCGCGAATTCTTGCGAACATCCACAACGCTAACAGATAGATGGAAAATCCTATCGCCAACACAAACTTAAAACCCATCGTGAAAGATAACATTACCGATAAAAACCCACCGAATACGGTAAAAAATCCGTTCATTCCCCATGCCCAGGGGATTCCTTTCGGCTCAAGTTGACCCAAGCGACTGACCGCCATCGGCAGCGGCATGCCCATAACAAAACCTAATTGCAGCAGCATCAAGGTCGCAACCAAAATACGAACAGCCATAGGCTCACCCAAAAACAGATAGAACACGTTGTCGCTAAAAATAGTTAACAGCGCACCGTAACCCACAATGCTCAAAAATACCCACTGCCACCGCCCGGCCTCATCAACCCGCAGCTTTTTGGTTAACAAACTGCCCGTACCGGCAGATATCAACAACGCGAAAATAACGGTTGCGTAGGTGTGAATTGGGTACCCGATCAGTTTTTTGAACAATTGAACAAAAACCAGCTCCACCATGATGAAGCCTGCACCCAAACATGAGAAAAACGCCAAATAGCTAGCCATGGAAGGCCAGCGAGCACGGCCATGGTGTGAGAGAAATAATGGCAGAAAAATAAAAATGGCAGAAAAAACCACCGACACGGCTCCGACAATATAAAGACTGAGCCATTCCGCAGAAAGCAGGTCGAGTAGTTGCATATTCAGAAACCCGGCCGTACCGCCATCCATTAACACGCTGCTCGCAACCGATACCGGTTCGAACTTTTCTCGAATCATGGCGAAGTAAGGGTTATTGTCGGTTGTTGGTTCTAATTTGTACTCCAACCCAGCAATGGGTTCCGTCGGAAATGGCGAATCCAATAGCTCGCCAGGTATTAAATTTCCAGCGGTATCAATCGGATCAAACGCAACCACAAACGGTGCGGGGGCTCCCCGCGTATCAATATAGGGTGCACCCGCCAAATCAAGCCACACGATGAACCGGTTTTCTTCGCTTGTATTGGTAGACGACACCTCGATTTCCAATTGTTCGCCCCGCACGCCATCAAGCGGGGCCCCTAACCGCAAGGTATTTGGCCCGTTATCTAAAACGCCGCTACCGGGAAGCATGAATGATTCAAGCAATTCGCCGTTACGTCTTAAGCTGACTAGCACATCGTATGGCAGCGAGGCTTGTGCATAGGTCCCCAACCAAAACGTCAAACTATCCAGGCGGTCCTGGTTAACGAAGAAGTTACCCTGATATGGCGTGCTCGATGAAATTGGATCTGACGGTATATTATCGCCAGGCACACCGCCAGCAACCGAGCTGGTATCACGATTTAAATATTGGCGCGCAGACGCGATCTCTGCTCGCGTCCACGGCTGCATTTTTATCAGTGTGGTAGGTAGTGTGTCGGGTTGCCAGCGTTCAAGCACGATCACATGGCGCGAAAAGTTTTCTTTACCCATTCGGCGCCAGGCTTCGGCCGCCGAAGTCAGCATCCGTGGATATACGTGATGATTGATCTGCATAACGCCGTCGTCGGCCAAATGCGAGAAATACTCTTGATAAGCCTCAACGGTTTGCAAATATGCCGCAGTTACCGCGCCTGAACCATCGGCCATACTCGAGCTGGTATGGTTGCTGAACATTTGAATAATGTCGTACTTCTTCTCACTGCCGCGTAAAAAGGTGCGGCCTTCGCCCTCTCGATAATTAACTATCGGGTGATTAAAAATTCCACCACCGTATTCGTCATACCGTGTACGCGCCACATCGACCATTTCGCCGACCAGCTCGATAGCGTCGACGTGCCTTGCACCGAACACAACAGCGGCTTTGGTTTCGTTACCAGCCGCTGCGCCAATAACCAACACCTCGGGCTCCGTACCTCGGCGCAAGTAATGAACCAAAGAATTCATTCCAAAGAAAAAGGTGTCCGGGTTTTGCTCCATTTCTCGATCAAAAGCCGCATAGTTCCCGTCAAATTGCACCAACCACGAGCCTTGCATACCTCCGTCCAAGGCAAAATTCAGCGCCGTTGGATTTGCCCGAAAAACTTCAACTTTGGATACGGGATCCCATCGAACAAAATCACGCAAACCCTGCCGGGTCCATTCGTCAACACCTCGTTTATTAGCGTGTCCACGGTACTCAACATAATCGTCTTGCACTGATGGATAAGCGCCCAAACCGACCGCTATCACCACGAGAAGCGCTGAAACCCATACACGGCGACTAAATAAAGCGGCCGCTAGCAAGGTTATCCCCGCAACGACAAATTGAATACCGCCTGGTCCATATGGAGTAATTAATGGCACCACGAGGAGGCAACCCAGGCCAGCGCCGATTAAGTCAAAGAAATATAACGAATGAACCTGCTCACTGTAACGGGAAAGAATTAGCGAAATTAGCACGCCAGCAATAAAAAAAGGCAACACCAAAACGACATACATGCCGACCCAGGCGAACGCCTGTTGTGACAAACTGCTGCCACCATTTAAGTCGAAAGGCAGCCAATTAATCGCTGGCTGTAAAATTAGTGTGGTAACGCAAAAGGCGATCAACAGCTTGGGCATGAGCGCCAACATTTTCTCTTCGCTATCGACCGGGAATATATAGAGGTAAATACCGCCTAGCCCCAACGCGAATACCGCAGCAGTAATAACCGCATAGCCCATATTCGGCGTCAGGATCACATCAAAGACCCTTACCAGGCTCAGCTCTAGAACCAAGGTGGCAAGCGCAATAAGAAAAATGCCGACGCGAAGTCGGATAATAGAAGTCAGCATGTTGTAATTAGAGGTTGACTAAATCGGGTGTGGTCGGCTTTGACGTCGGCCGAATTATAAACTACTTGGAGTACTAACTTACCGCTATTCAATGCTCTATCTTGCTACAATAAATTGAATCTGAGCCCTTTAATTCAAAGTCATGCAACCTTCAGAAGATGCAGTTCGCCTTGATAAGTGGCTATGGGCTGCGCGCTTTTACAAGACGCGGCGACTCGCCGTAGTAGCAATTACTAGCGGCAAAGTATCTGTTAACGATGAACGTCCGAAACCGGCCAGAACCATAAAAACGAATGACCTTCTGCTTATAAAGCAAGGCCCACACCAATTGGCGGTGCGCATTCTCGGCTTGGCCGACAAGCGCGGCCCTGCCAAAGTTGCGCAAACGCTCTACGAAGAAACCGCTGACAGTATTGCGCGGGGTAAAAAACTATCCCTTCAATTAAAAACTGCTGCACAACAGGTGGCTTTCGATCGGAAAAAGCCGGACCAGCGCAATCGCGATTTATCTCGCAAATCCAAGCGCGGGGAATAGCACCTGTAGGCACCGTAAAAAGGTCGCGATTAAAACCCCCCAGCTAAAACCTCTCAACTAAAACCTCTCAACTATCTTTTCTATCGCTGCGCGTAGCGCATCGTAATCACGCACCACAGGATACTGCGGGAATTCCTTAATCACATTATCCGGCGGACAAAATAATATGCCGCCGTCTGCTTCACTCAGCATGGTTATATCGTTATACGAATCGCCCGCTGCAACCACTTTTAGATTTAAGCCGTGCAACGCTTGTACCACCTTTCGTTTTTGATCTTGTTGGCGAAGTCGGTAGTTTTCAATGACGCCATCTTCGCCAAGAACCAGTTCGTGGCACAAGATGGTTGGCCATTCGAGCTGCTTCATTAATGGCGTTGCGAACTGGCTGAAGGTGTCCGATAAAATGATCAGCTGATGATCGGCGCGCAGATTGTCCAAAAAGACTTTGGCCCCTGGTAGAGGTTCCAAACCCGCGATTACTTCCTGTATATCCTGCACTTTCAGTCCATGCTTCTCCACCAGCGCCAATCGATAACGCATTAATTCATCATAGTCCGGAATATCTCGTGTGGTTTTTTTCAGCGCCTCTACGCCAATGCGTTCAGCCACACTAACCCATACTTCAGGAACCAACACGCCTTCCAAATCAAGACATACAACATGCATTTAGCAAAGCTCTCTCGTCGTTTAAAAATGGTTTCAAATCGGCCGCAACGGTACTGGTTTGAAGCTCTCGGTGCAAGGGCCGCTGGCAAAAGCGTGGTAAAATTTTTGCTTGAGCCTCACGCCCCCACTATCTCTCTACGTACACATGCCCTGGTGCACACGAAAGTGCCCCTATTGTGACTTTAATTCCCACGAATTACGCGGGTCCGTGAACGAGCGCGAATATGTAAAGGCTCTGCTAGCCGACTTGCAGCAAGACGCGACACTCATTCAAGGGCGCGAAATCGAAACCATTTTTATCGGTGGCGGAACACCGTCGCTTTTTTCGGGTGACGCTATCGCCAGCCTGCTCGAAGGAATATCCACTCGAATCGACTGTGCCGCAAACCTGGAAGTCACCATGGAAGCGAATCCGGGCAGCAGCGAATTGAGGAAATTCTCAGCTTTTCGCTCAGCAGGCGTAAACCGAATTTCTATTGGCGTCCAAAGTTTCACCAGCAAACACCTGCAAGCGCTTGGCCGGGTTCACAGCGCCAAGGAGGCGCTTAAAGCCGCGGCCGCGGCCAGTCAGGCCGGCTTTAAACGTATTAATTTAGACATTATGTACGCGCTATCTGGGCAAACGGTTGGCGAGGCCTCCCGCGACGTTGAACAGGCAGTCGCAATAAACCCTGAGCACCTGTCGTGTTATCAACTTACCATCGAACCAAACACTCAATTTCATGCACAGCCGCCGAAGCTGCCAGACGAAGAGCTTGGCTGGGAAATTCAGCAGACCGTCCACCAACTATTAAGCTCCGCGGACTATCAGCAATACGAGGTATCCGCATGGGCAACCGCCGGAGCCGAGTGCCGTCACAACCTGAATTATTGGCGATTCGGCGATTACCTGGGTATCGGTGCTGGCGCGCACGGAAAAGTAAGCCGCCTCGACGGTTCGATAGAACGGTATTGGAAACAGAAACATCCAAATAAATATCTGCAATCCTCGCAGAGCAATGCTCGCTTTGGCGGCCGCGCGGGCATCATCGGTCAAAAACAACTGGGATTCGAGTTCCTGCTGAACGCGCTACGTCTCAAACAAGGTTTCGAAATCGAACTCTTTGAACAGCGTACAGGTTTAAAAATAGAATCACTCGCGCCCACTTTAAGCAAACAATTCGAAAAGGGATGGCTGATCGAGTCCGGTTCGACGATAAAATGTTCCGAAATCGGCTATCGGTTTTTAGACGACCTGCTGACCGAATATTTACCACCACCTTAACTTCGAAAGACTTTTGCGCAAGCAGGAATTTTGTCTTCTTGTAACGTTAGCCAAGGCAAAAACGCACGGAATGAGAGAGTTTATATGTCATAAATGACCGATTAGAGACCGTTTTTAACGCCGCCAGAGGACAACACACAATTGCGCAATGGTCTTTCTAATAGTGGGGCGGCTTCTCATCCAATATCGCCTCCGCATTTGCCTGCTGCGCGCTTATCTGCCTATACCTTTCATGTAACAAAGCATTTGCGCTTTTTAATTCGATCAACTCTTGCTGCTGCTTGCTTACCGCGTCATTGAGCTGTTGGACCAACTCTTCAAGAAAGGCGAGCTTTTCTTGTAATTGTTCAAACGGCTCACGCTCGTTCCCGCTCTGACGCCTGGACTTAGACATCAAAGGGCTCCGTTAGCTTCTTCGATACCATCACGCCTTTTATCCTGACGTACTCCGGCATTCCGTTTTTATAAGGTGGGTAGTCCTCACCATTGATCAGCGGTAGTAAATAGTCCCGACATTTTTTGGTGATCCCGAAACCGTCTTTACTGATAAAACTTTTTGGCATCATTTTTTCCTTATTCGCCACTTTTGAAAGCGCCACTTCGCCGGTAGTCCAGGAATATTTCGCGGTTTTTTTTCGATCAATCGTAACCATCACTGAATTCTTGCCCTGCAGGGCATACTCGACAGCCTTTTTACCAACGGCATAGGCGTGTTCGACGTCGGTTTTTGAGGCTATATGCCGCGCTGAACGCTGCATATAATCCGCCACACCCCAGTGGTACTTATAGCCGGTGGCTTGTCGAACCAAATTAGCCACTACCGGCGCAACGCCTCCCAGCTGGGCGTGTCCAAATGCATCGGTGGTGCCGGCATCCGCCAAAAACCGGTCTCGATAATCGCGCACACCTTCCGATACCACAATGGTCACATAACCATATTGCTTAACCTTTTGTTTCACTCGGGCGATAAATTCCTTTTTCTTGAATGGCACTTCCGGAAACAGAATGACGACTGGAATATCATTCGCCCCATCGGCTACCAACCCCCCTGCCGCCGCAATCCAGCCAGCATGACGGCCCATCACTTCAAGCACAAACACTTTGGTCGATGTTTCGCACATGCTGGCTACGTCATAACTCGCTTCCCGGGCCGACACAGCAATGTATTTGGCAACCGAGCCAAACCCTGGGCAACAATCAGTCAGCGGCAGATCATTATCAACCGTTTTCGGAATATGGATTGCCTGAATTGGAACGCCCGATTTTTTCGACAGTTGAGATATTTTTAAGCACGTGTCTGCTGAATCGCCACCGCCATTGTAGAAAAAATATCCAATGTTATGCGCTTTAAATACGTCGATGAGCCGTTCATATTCTGCTCGATTTTCCTTAAGGCTTTTAAGCTTATATCGACATGAGCCAAACGCGCCTGCAGGGGTGTATCGAAGCCCGGCTATCGTTTTAACACTCTCTTTGGAAGTATCAATAAGCTCCTCGTGCAGCGCGCCAATAATGCCGTTTCGACCTGCATAAATCTTGCCGATTTTATCCTTGTTTGCTCTAGCCGTTTCAATAACACCGCACGCGCTGGCATTAATCACAGCGGTAACACCGCCCGATTGTGCGTAAAATGCGTTTTTAGGCTTACTCACTAAATAATCTCCTTGGCAAAGCAATTAGTCTTTATGTTTTAAATACTTAGAGGCCTATGCACGAGCAGGGATTTTATTCTCTCGTAAAGTCCAGGCAAGGCAAAAACGTACGGAAAGAGGGAGTTTATATCGTATAAATGACCGATTGAGTACGTTTTTAACGCCGCCAGAGGATAAAATAACAATCGTGCTTAGGGCTCTGGAATTCTCCCACATCAGCTCGACGCATCAAAGCACAGTAATCAATTGATAAAACGCAGGCAAAAAACGTTTTCCTTTACCCGCTTCTCCATCAAGCTGGTTATCGTGATATGCCTTTTTAGCGCATTGCCTATGCTCTTTTTGCGTTATGTCGACCCAACAACCAGCAGTTTTATTTTGCAGAACGAGCGCAGCGCCGGTCGATCAGCAAGCATGCAATGGACCCCGCTCGAGCACATTTCAGAATCGCTTCAGCTAGCAGTGATGGCATCGGAAGATCAAAAATTTCCTTTCCACCGTGGCCTGGATGTTATTCAGATTCGCAATGCGTTTGCCGTAAACCAAAATCGAATTCGCCCGTTGGGTGCCAGCACAATTACCCAACAAACCATTAAAAATTTGTTCCTTTGGAGCGGCCAGAGCTATGTTCGTAAAGGTGTCGAAGCGTGGTTGGCGCTTTGGCTGGAATTAATCGTACCTAAATATCGTATTCTGGAAATTTACGTGAACATTGCCCAGTGGGGTCCCACCCATTACGGTGCCGAGGTTGCAGCACAAAGATATTTTGACATTAGCGCCAGTGACCTCAATGACCAACAAGCGGCACTGCTTGCAGCGTCTCTGCCATCGCCTTCCCGATCCACCCCCGACCAACCATCGGAATATTTAACCGCACAAGCTAATAAAGTGTTAGCTATTATTCCGACCTTGCGAACACAGGGTTATATCGTTGGGCTTTATCTATAAGAAACTCTTGCTTTCCTCTTACGCGGGAGAATGCGAAAATCGCCCGATAATGAGGTTCAAATCAAATGCCTGAATTCCCTTCCCGCACTTATCCATACAGTCGCCCAAGGCGAAATCGCAAAAGCCCGTTCATCAGAGATCTGGTTCGCGAAACCGTTTTGCTGCCCAGTGATCTGATTCTTCCCGTTTTTGTGATCGAAGGACACAACGAAACTCAGGCGATTGCCTCCATGCCCGGCGTGGAGCGCTTGACTATCGACCACTTGATCGACAAAGCCGAACACCTGGTATCACTTGGAGTGCCTGCGGTAGCCTTGTTTCCGGTGGTCGGGGACGATAATAAATCTCTGAATGCAGAAGAGGCGTTCAACCCCGATGGTTTAGCGCAACGAGCAACCGCAGCCTTAAAAGACGCAATACCCGATATTGGAGTCATTACAGACGTCGCTTTGGATCCGTTTACCACGCATGGCCAGGATGGCCTGATCGACACCCACGGCTACGTTTTAAACGACGAAACGATTGAAGTGCTCATGAAGCAAGCGCTTTCCCATGCAAAGGCCGGTGCCGACCTAATTGCTCCTTCAGATATGATGGACGGGCGTATCGGTGCGATTCGAGAGTCTCTGGAAGAGGAAGGATTTTCAAACACCGGAATTTTGGCTTATGCGGCAAAATATGCTTCTGCATATTACGGCCCCTTCCGGGATGCCGTCGGTTCTGCGGGCAACCTGGGCGGTGACGGCAAACACACCTACCAAATAGACCCTGCCAACTCAGATGAAGCCCTGCAAGAAGTGGCTGCGGATATTCAAGAAGGCGCGGATATTGTGATGGTTAAGCCTGGTTTGCCTTACTTGGATATCGTGTATCGGGTGAAAACCACCTTTGCGATGCCAACTTTTGTTTACCAGGTCGGCGGCGAGTACGTCGGAATAAAAGCGCCAGCCCAAGCGGGCTGGCTGGATGAGCAAGCCGCAGCACTGGAGTCGCTGGTTTCGATTAAGCGCGCTGGCGCAGACGGTATCTTGACTTATTTCGCGGAACAAGCTGCCGAATGGCTAAACGAATAGGTTTCCGCTACCAGCCCCAGCCTCATTAACGACAAACATTACGAGAAGTGCCTAACTATTTATCTATAACCGTTTTCTTGCCCTTCTCATCCACCGCGACGAAGGTAATATTCGTCTCAAACAAAATACGCCCCTCGTTAGTCTCATAACGTTGGCCAGTAACACTTACATGGTAAGTCGCAGAGGTCGCCCCTACACGCGTTTGCTCGCACTCAAAACACAAAATCTGGCCGCGCGCGATCTGGTATTTAAATTCGACCTCATCCAGGCCGATCGTCACAAACTTATGCCCTGGCAAATCCAGGGTCACACGAATGTAGGCGATTTCATCAACCCACTTTAGAAGATTCCCCCCAAACAAAAACCCGTAGTCGTTCAGGTGCTCGGGTAAAACAATTTTGTAATGCTGCATCTTGTTTGCCATATGGCTTATCCTAACACCCAACTAATCGTAACACCTGCGGAGGTTGCCCGAGATTGACCTTGGGCTTCGCTACCACAGCGCTATATAATGGATTTGCCTGATAATGGAGCAGCAAGTCACCGCTAATCCGTTACCTGTCAAATCTATAATCAGCAGCCCCAGGATGAACCATATACCAACCGAAATTAAACTGAACCGACAATCGCGCGTATTGACAGTACGGTTTGACGATGAAAATGTCTTTGAGTTGCCGTGCGAGTTTTTGCGTGTGCACTCGCCATCGGCCGAGGTAAGAGGGCATGGGAAAGGCCAAGAGGTGCTTCAACTTCACAAAGAGCTTGTCAATATTAGTGCTATTGAGCCGGTCGGTAACTACGCAGTCAGGTTGATATTTGATGACCAACATAATACTGGCCTGTACTCTTGGCCACTGTTGTATGATCTGGGAAAGAATAGAATAGCGTTATGGCAAAAATATCTGGATCATCTTTCCAACGATCAAATAGCGCGCCAAAGCCAGGCCAGCGACAGTTTGCTGACCGCATCAAATAGTGACCCTATGGATACCGGGCAATAGCCAGAACGATAGTCTAATACCCGCTAGTAACTAATGAACGAAAATCTCACACATTTCGGCTTTCGCGATGTTCCACAAGACCAGAAAAGCAAACTGGTTGGCAAAGTATTCCATTCGGTTGCCAGCCGATATGACATTATGAATGATGTCATGTCGTTTGGCGCGCATCGTTTATGGAAGCGGTTTGCCATTTCGCAAAGTGGCGTTAAAGAAGGAAATACCGTCCTTGATGTGGCGGCGGGCAGCGGCGATTTGTCGGCCAAATTCTCCGAGCGCGTTGGCCCGTCTGGTTGGGTTCTGGTAACCGACATAAACGAGTCGATGCTGCTCGTCGGTCGAGATCGCTTAATCGACGCCGGTTGCGCCAATAATTTGAAATTCATCCTGGCAGATGCGCAGTATTTGCCGTTTAAATCCAACTTTTTTGACTGCGTTAGCATCAGCTTCGGCTTGCGCAACGTGACGGATAAATTAATTGCCCTAAGTGCTATGTATCGCTGCTTGAAGCCTGGCGGACGATTACTGGTTTTGGAATTCTCCAAACCCGTACTGCCTTTTTTAAGCAAGGCCTATGACGAATACAGTTTCAATGTAATCCCAAGCATGGGTGAACTCATCACCGGCGATAAGGCGTCTTACCAATATTTGGTCGAATCCATTCGCAAACACCCCGCGCAAGACGAGCTCAAACAATTGATGCTCGATGCGGGTTTTGATCATGCCCGCTATCACAACCTAAGCGCCGGAATAGTCGCGCTACATATCGGCTACAAATACTAGGCACGCTCGCCATGTTAATAGGCTTAATAGAAAATGCCGGCAAAAACGTGCTGGCAACCGACCCGGAAACACTGGCATCGCTTGCGGAGCTATCGGGCCAGATAGTCGCTGTTGAATTCCGGCAACTCGACAAAACGCTCTATTTACGACCGGTAGCTGACGGCATCGAACTTGAGCTTGATACGGACCTGAAAGCCAACGTTACTTTTAGCGCCTCCCCCTCGGTATTCTTGCGTGTCGCTCGAAATGGGCTCGACACCGCCGAATATGCGCCTGGTGAATTAGAGATCCGCGGCGATGCAATTCTTGGTCAGAAATTTGCCAAAGCATTATCAAATATTGATACCGATTGGGAGGAGCTATTATCACAGCAGATTGGTGATGTGCCGGCGCGCTTGATTAGCAAAGAGCTACAAAAACTTTTTCAATGGGCAAGCAAGCAAAAAGATGTCGCCCAAAAGGATGCTGCCGAGTTCTTGCTTCAGCGCGCCCAAATTGGAGCGCAGACACAAGACGTGGACCGATTTATTGCGGCCGTCGATTCGCTCGCCTCGCAAGCCGAGCGGTTTGCCGCAAAACTCGCAAAACTTGAATCGCGGTTATGACAACAAACAGTTCTGTCTCTCCCAACCGAATAGGCGCAATCTTTCGATTGCTGCGAATTGTCCGCGTGGCTAGCAAATATGGTTTGTCACGGTTCCTCAAGCTCGGGCCGGGGCGCTTTCTTACGCCGGTTTATTGGTTGCTGTCTCTGGGTGGTAACAAGAGCGGCAATGAAGGCGTCCGTATTCGTCTGGCGCTGGAAGAACTTGGCCCGGTATTCGTAAAGTTTGGTCAGGCGTTGTCCACCCGGCCTGATTTGCTACCCGACAATATCGCAACCGAACTGACCGCGCTTCAAGATGCCGTACCCCCATTTGACGGCGCGGTAGCAAAAAAAATAGTCGAAGCATCACTCGGCAAGCCTGTAACCGAATTGTTCAAACAATTTGATCTCAAACCGTTTGCTTCCGCATCCGTCGCCCAGGTACACCTTGCCAAACTGGCAAACGGAACAGAAGTCATTGTTAAGGTTCTGCGCCCGGACATATTGCCGGTTATCGAGCGTGATCTTCGCCTGTTGTATACGCTGGCCTTTTTTGTCAACAAGTACTGGGATCAAGGGCCTCGATTGCGACCTGTTGAGGTCGTAAAGGAATACGACAACACTATTCACAACGAGCTTGATATGCGGATGGAGGCCGCTAACGCGGCTCTAATGAAGCGGAATTTCAAAAACTCCGACCTGGTTTATGTGCCAGAGGTCTACTGGGACTTCACTGAACAGGACGTATTGGTGATGGAGCGCATTCACGGCACACCGATTCGAGACATCGATACTTTGAAGACCAAGGGAATCGATATGCGCAAATTGGCGCATGACGGTGTGACGATCTTTTTCACCCAGGCTTTTCGGGATGGCTTCTTCCACGCCGACATGCATCCGGGGAACATTTTCGTGGGTGATAACGGCCAGTATCGGGCGGTTGATTTTGGCATCATGGGCACCCTGACCGATGAAGACAAGCGTTACCTGGCGCGCAACTTCATCGGATTTTTTAACCGCGACTATCGCGCGGTTGCCGATGCGCACATTCAAGCAGGGTGGGTTCCCAGCCACACCCGCGCCGAAGACTTCGAAGCAGCCATTCGCACTGTGTGCGAGCCTATTTTCGCCAAACCGATCAGTGAAATTTCATTTGGTAAATTCCTGTTACAACTTTTTCAAACCGCCCATCGCTTTGAAATGCCTATTCAGCCGCAACTGGCTTTGCTTCAAAAAACCCTGCTCAACATAGAGGGTTTGGGACGCCAGCTTTATCCCCAGCTGGATCTTTGGGAAACCGCCAAGCCGTTCCTTGAGCGTTGGATGGACGAACAAATAGGGTTCGCAGCGTTTCGCGAAAAGGTTCGAACAGAAATGCCAAACTGGGCGCAAACCCTCCCTGAGCTACCCACCAATTTCCATGGTTTTCTGGATGATGTTCGTGAATTAAGAAAATACAGCGCCAAACAGCAACTAAGCCTGACCTCTCTCAATCGACAGCTGGAACGGCAGGAACGATCTCGCCGACGTGTTTGGGCGAGTAGTCTGGTATTTATCACTGCTGCAGCCACTCTGGGCCTGCTATTCACGGGGCTGCTTTCACCCCCAGCGGAGTACCGCGATTGGTGGGTTTATTGCGCTGTCGGCGCTATGTTCGCAAGTTACGTCATGATTCTAGGAAAGCCGCGTTAAATCGGAGCTCCTCATGAAAAATATAGAATGATTTCGGCTTTTTCGGCAGCAGAATATCTCATATACCGTCCTCCCCATCCCCGATCATGCTTTTTTTAAGAAGCCGGTTCTCCAGCATCAGTTCAGC
>JABJKL010000262.1 GCA_018660405.1 Pseudomonadota bacterium
ATCTGGTTTATTCTATTCGTTGTAACGGCGCAGGCTGCCGTTGGAATTATCGCGTCCAGACTGGAGTTACATTTGGTGCCTATAGAGCAACTCGATGGTCACTGGTTTTTCGCCAGAGGAACGTTTGTCAATCGAAACCATTACGCGGCTATGCTGGGAATAGGTGTTTCATTGTGTATAGCGAGCTTTATTGCTCGCTCATTGACAAACGCCCATAGGGGTGAGTCAACGCTTGAGGAGCGTCAGTCGCCTGCGATTTTGAGAAACACATATTTTATGTTGACAGAAGGCACGGTACTCTGTGGATGCCTTGGCGTTTTATTGATTGGCATACTGCTTAGTGAGTCTCGGGGAGGCTTGATTGCACCGGTGCTGACACTTGTATTATTGTGGTGTTATCTGTTTCGTGGCGCGCGTGCCACTCAATTGGTTTCATGGATTAGCGCTCTAATCATTGCTGTCTTTCTGGTCGCTTTTGCGCTCGGTGAAACGGACAGTTTAGTTAACCGATTTGCTTCAATTTATGAAGATGGCGGATGGCTATTTGTTTGGCGGGCGGTCGCGCCCATTGCGATAGACAATTGGTTTTGGGGTGTGGGAGTCGGTGCTTTTATTGCCAATTTCGAATTGTATCGAACGGCCGAATTTATGCAGTGGCAGCTTCCTCACGCGCATAGTCAGTACTTACATTTAATGATTGAGCAGGGCATTCCTGGATTATTGCTTTGGATGCTCCCAATTATTTTGGTTTTACGCAAAGCGCTAAGTAAAGTAACAACGGCTAAAAGTATGTATGTGCGAAAAATGTGTCTTATGTGCGCCACTGTTATCATTACATTATCGGTACATTCCATTTGGGAAGTCCATCTTCAGCAACCCGCGATCTCCGTTTACTTCTATGTCTTCCTTGCATTAGGTATAGTCTCGACCGAGATTTATACAAAGAGTGATAGTGCACGTGTCTAAACAATTAACTCAAATAAAAGCGTTGGTGACAGGAGGTGCAGGTTTTCTTGGCTCACACCTTTGCGAACGTTTACTGGAGCAAGGTCGAGATGTGTTATGCGTCGACAATTACTTTACTGGCTGCAAACAAAATATCGCGCATCTGTTGAAAAAGCCCTCATTTGAAATTCTCAGGCACGACGTAACGTGGCCCCTGTATGTCGAAGTTGACGAAATATACAACCTGGCCTGCCCAGCCTCACCGGTGCACTACCAGCATGACCCTGTTCAGACTACCAAGACCAGTGTGCATGGCGCGATTAACATGCTTGGCCTAGCCAAGCGATTAGGCGCGAAAATTCTGCAAGCGTCAACCAGCGAGGTCTATGGTGACCCGGAAATGCATCCCCAGCGAGAGGAGTACTGGGGGCACGTAAACCCTATCGGCATTCGTTCCTGTTACGATGAGGGAAAGCGTTGTGCCGAAACCTTGTTTTTTGATTACCATCGCCAGCATCAATTGGAGATAAAGGTTCTGCGTATATTTAATACCTACGGCCCGCGAATGCATCCAAATGATGGCCGTGTTGTATCCAATTTCATTGTTCAGGCACTGCAAGGCCAATCTATAACGGTCTATGGCGATGGAAGCCAGACACGCTCATTTTGTTATGTCGATGATTTGATCGATGCAATGGCAGGGTTAATGAATACGCCAGCCGAATTTACAGGCCCGATGAATGCTGGAAATCCTGACGAATTCACGATTCTTGAATTGGCCGAGCTGGTTTTAGAGCTGACGGGTTCCCGGTCCAGGATAATTCGCAAGCCCCTTCCGGGGGACGATCCCAAGCAACGACGGCCAGACATTAGCGTTGCAAAAAAGAACCTGGATTGGTCACCAAAGATTAAGTTACGCGATGGCCTCGAAAAGACAATCGCTTATTTTGATGAGCAGCTAGCTTAATTATAGAGTTCGTTAACAGATACTATGTCCAAGCCAAGCATTCTTGTGACTGGCGGTGCGGGTTACATCGGCAGTCATACCTGTAAGCAATTAGCTGCGAAGGGCTATACGCCGATCGTGTATGACAATTTGGTGCACGGTCACAAGGAAACCGTTAGGTGGGGTCCTTTGATCGTTGGCGATCTGGAGGATGAAGTTAAATTAGCCAGCATTTTCCAGGATTACGAGATTGAAGGGGTCTTGCATTTCGCGGCCTACGCCTACGTTGGGGAATCGGTTGAAAATCCGCAAAAATATTATCGCAATAATGTGTCAGGCACGCTTTCGTTGTTGGCGGTGATGCGGTCAAATGGCGTCGACAAAATAATATTTTCCAGTACTTGTGCAACGTATGGGATACCCGAGGCTATGCCTATTTCAGTCGATCACCCTCAGCATCCGGTCAACCCGTATGGACGCAGCAAGCTGATGGTCGAGCAGATCTTACGAGATTATGTCGAGGCTTATGGGATGCAGGTGTGTGTGCTTAGATACTTCAATGCGGTGGGTGCCGATCCTGATTTGGAAATCGGTGAGATGCATGACCCCGAGACGCATTTGGTGCCAAACGTTATTCGCGCTATGCGCGGCGAGTTGCCCCATTTAGAGGTTTATGGAGACGATTATGAAACGCAGGATGGGAGTTGCGTTCGTGACTATATTCATGTGTCTGATTTGGCCGAGGCACATGTATTAGCACTGAATCAGTTGGATGAAGGGTCGAAACTTGCGATCTTTAATCTCGGAAATGGACAAGGCCATTCGGTGTTCGAGATCGTAAAAATGGTCGAGAAGTTATCAGGCCGCAAGGTTCCGCGTAAGCTGGTTGGTCGACGTGCCGGCGACCCGCCGGTGCTTATTGCCGACGCGCGTGAGGCGCACGAAAAGCTGGCTTGGACGCCTCGATATAATCGTTTGGAAGATATCGTTGGTACCGCGCTTGCCTGGGCTGCTCGTGCAGACAATTAGCGGACGTCTGCAGGCTGGATATTCGTAATGTGCGGAATTTCCGCTATTCACAATTATCTCGAAGGTAAGGGGCCTATCGATAAGGAACTGTTGGGCGAGCTTGACAGATTGCAGGCGTTTAGAGGCCCGGACGGAAATGGCCAGTATTTTAGTCAGCAGGGTGATTTGGGCCTGGCGCATCGTCGATTGGCGATTATTGATGTTACTGAGACGGGAGCGCAACCCATGATCAGCCCTGATGGACGGTACGTTATATCGTTTAATGGTGAAATTTATAACTATAAAGAGCTGGCAGCAGAACTCAAAGAAGCTGGCTTTGATCGGGCTTATACCTCTGATACTTCTGTGATTCTATCCATGTATGAGCATTGGGGTGAGCGTATGCTTGACAAGCTTGTGGGTATGTACGCATTTATAATTTGGGATGAGCATGCCCAGAGCCTGTTTGCGGCGCGGGATGTTTATGGTATTAAGCCGCTGTATTATATGGACGATGGTGAGCGAGTTGTTTTTGCTTCGCGCTTAAAGGCTTTGGCTACAGGCTTGAGATTGAGCGACGAATGGCCACAGGATAGCAAGGATGCATTTCTAATGCTGGGTAGTGTATATGAGCCCGGCACCGTCATTAGAGATATTTTTTTACTACCTGCTGGCCATTTGATGCGAGTGGATGGTTCGGGCGTGATGCTCGAGCAGTATGCGTCAATAGGCAAACAATTATTGCGCACTGATAGGAAATCAACCGATCATTTGCCAACGATAGTTAAGAACGCGGTAATAGAGAGTGTGAAACGACATCTGGTATCCGATGTGCCGGTGGGCTTGTTACTATCCTCTGGTATCGACTCGGCAGCGGTGGCAAGTGTAATGGCAGAACGAAGCAATGCTTGTGTTACGGCTATAACCATTGTGTATGGGGAGGGTTCTGATGGCACGGATGAATCTGTTTTGGCGAGAAAATTAGCGGATCGATTGGGATTTCAGCATGTCGTCAGAAATGTCAGTAAACAAGAGTTTTTGGCAGATTTACCACTCATTCTGAAAATGATGGATCAACCCAGCATCGATGGCATCAATATTTGGTTTGCCGCAAAGGCTGTTAAGGAGCAAGGGCTGAAAGTGGTGTTAAGTGGCGTCGGTGGCGATGAGTTATTTGGCGGTTATCCGTCTTTTAGAAATTTGAGGCGATTGACCCGTCTTGCATTGCTTTTTCGCTACCTTCCGTTGCTCCCGGGTTTGATTGGATATTCGGCCCGCATAGTGGGTGTCAGGCTTTCGAGTAAACTACAGCTGGTTCGACGTTATGCAATCGATCCCGTGGGCGGGTGGTTGGTTCAGCGTGGATTGTGGTCGGCGACACTTCCCAAAGAGCAGATAGAGAGTTTCTATCACTCGGCCCGAGTAAGAATAGATTCGAAGGGTTCTGATTTGAATTCAGAGTCTAATTTGGCAATTGTGGCGGGCGTGCTTGAAGCTGAATGCTATATGCGCAACCAGTTACTCAGGGATGCGGATTGGGCTGCAATGGCCCACTCGGTAGAATTGCGTGTGCCGTTGGTGGACAGCGCGCTACTTTCGTCGCTGGCACCCTACGTGAATAAACTACTGGAGCAGCCCGGCAAGCATTTATTGGCACAGTTAATCAATCCGTCTTTGCGCGAAATGTTCGAACGTCGACCAAAATCCGGGTTCACCATGCCTATCGGTGGCTGGCTGTCAGAAAAGCTTGATCACTCTACCCGAAACGAGCATTGGTCTTATTCCTATAGTCGCTGGATTGCCAAAAATTGGAATGCGGCCGGGTGAATAGGTTCACATATATGGGTTGCTTGGTGATTCTGTGTTGTTTGCGAAGCAAATCTATTAAAGGTAGACAGCCAAAATGATTACTCTGGTCACCGTTCTCCTGCTTTTGTTTTCGATTGCGTGCATGTTCAGGCTTGCGTTTTTGATTCCGGCAATGTTACTGGTCGGTTTTTTGGCGGATCCGTTGCGTAAGCTCGTTGAAGGCGAACCCGTTTATTTTGTCGTATTTGTCGGTGTGGCGGTACTCAGTGCGTTCATTGGTTTATTTTTTAGAAACGGCTTATCAATTTTTGAGGCACTAACTCGTTGGAGTCCCAAGGTGCGGCTACCGCTTACTCTATTTATGGTCTTGATCTTCATACAGGCGATGAATTCATTTATTGGTTACGGGAGTTTGATACTAACCGGTATTGGGGCTATGTCGTATACAGCACCATTTCCTGCGATGGTTGTTGGGTATTTCGTGTTTGACCGTAATGAACGTATTCAGCAACTTATTAAAGCTTACCTTATCTGTGGCGCGCTATTGGTGGCGGCTGTGTGCTTGTCATTTCTGGGATTGGACTGGGCGGTCCTTAAGGAGGTCGGTGCTGGTCTGGTGATCTACGATCAGGGAACAATAGTTTACTCCCATTCGGGCTTTATGCGCTCTTCCGAGATTGCTGCGTGGCATATGGCAACCGCCGTTTGTTTTCTCATTATATTAAATGTAACGAATAGAAGTCGGCTGACGATACCTGCAAGCGTAGTTTTTGGTTTGATTCTTTTTGTAGGCGTAGTTTTAACCGGGCGCCGAAAAATGATTATGCAAATCGTTCAGTTCTGCGGTTTATATGGTGTTTTGTATTTTTATTTTAAGCGTTCACTATCGCTTTTGATAATGTTGTTGCTTGCGTTTTCTATATTTGCCCTGTGGCTAGGAATTGAGCTACTTTTTCCCGGCGGTTACAGTGATAGCTTCGGCATTTATGTTGCTCGGGGAACGAGCGTGTTTGGAGATGCCTTGGATCGCGCG
>JABJKL010000232.1 GCA_018660405.1 Pseudomonadota bacterium
ATCTTATAAATTCAACACGAACAAGGGTTCTAAATTTGGTAAATCTTCTACAACAATTTCAGATCAGTCATCATCCTCATTGCTGTCGTTACTCTGTCGGTAATAACCGACCAGCGCAATAACACCAAATACAGCCATTGCGGCGACCACACCGGCCATCCAAAGTCTGGTTACAACAATCTCGTCCATTATTTACTCCGTAATACTTTTTGCCAAAAACCTATGAGTGCTCTTTCAATATAATATTAAAAGAGCACTACGAACGGCGGTGAATTAAATAAGAGATTAACCATCCAATCACCAAGATCGCCAGAATGAGTGCCAGACTGTTAAAGAAGATACTCCAAAACATGCGCTACTCCTGCTTTCAATTAATCGTTAGCCATCGCCAGCTGATCATCAAGTCGTGATTGATATTCCTGCGTGCTGAAATAACCCGCCCTGCCCTTGGCGAATAAATTACCGACAATGCCAACCGTCAGCGTTGCGACCAAGGTAACATAGGCGTTAGCATCGGCTGGCATGGATAGCACTTGCGACAATGAAGTAAATGACCAGGCAGAATTTATTACCCAGGCTGCCGACAACGTCATCACAGCAACCGTGCTATTGCGTTTCCAGAACAAGCCGAACAGAACCACCCAGAATATCGGCACCAACCACGAGAACAACCAGGTCATCGCAGCAAGGATCGGCGGTAAAAACGTGGCGATCCCCATTGCGATTAAAGCCAATATGACAATCGTAATTCGCATTACTCGCGCCATATCTGCCTCGGTTGCTTTGGGCCGATAGAGATTTTTGTAGATATCCACGGTAAAGATCGTTGCCGGTGCCAACGCAGTGATTGCAAATGTTGAAAGAATTGCTGCTAAAAATGAAGCAAGTAGTAACGCAGCAAGCCACGCTGGCAGGTAATTAACAAGCATGGTGGTCGCTGCGATCTTGGGACCAAGCGCTGCAAACTCCGGAATCGATTTGGCTGTAAGACCGATGACAACCGCAAATACGCCAAACATGCCATTTAACGGCGCCGCAATCCACAAGGCCTTGCGAACGGTTTTTTCGCTTTCGGCGGACATACACGGCTGCATCAACATCTGGTTTATTCCTTGACTGAAGACGACAGCAATAGTCACACCGAGTGCAAAGCTGAGCATTATTTGCGGTGTTCCATAAATGCTTAGCATAAAATCTTGACCGGAAGCAGTGTAAAACTCAGCGACCGAACTGTAATCGCCGCCTGGTAATTCAAATGCTAGAAACATCGTCGCCAGAATCAAACCCAGATATAAAACAACCGCGTTAACCAGGTTCAGCCAACCAATCTCTTTCATACCCGCAAGCAGGACGTAGGCCATACCGAGGAATGCACCAACGATCGCGCCATTACCAATACTCCACCCGGTCATCGATGAAATAATAATGCCAATACCTTGTGTCTCGATCGTCATAATACCGAACACCACACCAGCCATTGTGCAAGAGACCATCAACCGTGTTCCTCGCCCATATAACATTTGCAAAATTTCGGGAACGGTTGTCAGACCAAGCCGTCTAACCCAAAGGCCGGTCGATAAGCAAACCATCACAAGCAAAATCACATGGGCAACGCTGAACCAGACAGCTGCGGCTCCGATATTCCATGCTATTTCGAAGACACCCAGAATATGCGCGGTGCCCAGCACCGTTAACGCCAAAGTAATGGCTATTACCGGAACCGGTAAATGGCGTCCAGCCAGCGCAAAATCACCTTCGTGTTTTGCGTGAGCAGCTTCTCGTTTTGCCAACCAGAGCCCCACTCCGAGAATAATGCTGACTTCATAGATCAGCACAGCGATCAGAATCCCTGTATTCATGTTAAATCTCTTTTAAAAACGGGTCTCAATGAATTATTCCAACTATCCAAGAACCGGACTCAACCAACCGACAACCAGGCCAAAAACCAGATGTACCAATAACAGTGAAATCCACGCTTTGGATGACACATGATGCATAAAGATACCGTCTTTGATGTAGATAGGGATAAAAAATAATCCGGAGCCAAAGAACAGGATTAGCCCGTACAAAAACCCTCGGACAACAGGTTCCCCGGGCAGATGTGGTCCAATAACTGTGGCATAAAGAAAAGCGAAAAACACTCCGTTAAGCATTACTGCTATCTGGCCTGCCCAGTAGGACGGTTCTCCCTCAAAAGATTCTCCATAGCTTAAATCTGCCATTACACGCGAGAAATCAAGTCGAAACAGGCCGATTCGACCAGCCCACTGCCCCATTACAAGGTGCAAATAGGCAGCTAATATTCCGGTTAAGGTAACGACAATGAAAAATTCAAATTCCATAAGCACCCTCCCTCCTTCTAATCAATTATTGATGAATTTGATTCACGATAACTGATGGCTAGGATAATTGACAGCTAACCAGAGGAACACAGCCCCAGAAATGATGATTGAATCCCCTTCAAGTAGAGTAACAAGCAAGCCTGTTTTTTAAACTTAATAAACTTTACCTGACAGGGGGCCTTATCCTGAACGGAACAAGCCTGCTAAATAACTGTGCCGAATAGCAGATATGAAGCTAATGCCATCCCTGTAGGTGTTAATTGCTGCCTTATCTGAGGTAGAATCAGGCCTTGAAACGTATAATAATACAACTAGGGAGTGGGGGGTCGGACTCATTCTTGACTGAGTCAAAGCGCCGGAATGTCTTCAAAGTTGGCGTGGCCCATAGCGTCTTCGGGGGATGCTAATCCAGGCAACAGCGATTGCTAGCGACGAGTATAGGAAGAGTAAAAGCTATTTTATGGCCGATTCCATAAGCTCTCACAAGAATATTTTTCAAATTAATACTTAAGTGGATAACTAATCATGCAAACAAAACTATTTATTGGTGGGCAATGGCGCGCAGCGTCAGATGGTGCAACTTTCCCCATCATTGACCCTTCAACCGAGGAAGAAATCGCAGACGTATCAAGTGCCACTGTTGAGGATGTGATTACGACTGTGGAGATTGCTGACGCAGCAGGTAAAGAGTGGGCAAAACGCGCCCCACGTGACCGAGCCGAGATCTTAAGAAAGTCCTGGGAGCTTCTGGTAAGCCGAAAGGATGATATCGCCGAGTGCATCGTACGTGAGAATGGCAAGGCATTACCTGACGCCCTGGGCGAGACAAATTATGCGATTGAGTTTTTCCGTTGGTACGCGGAGGAAACCGTGCGTAATTATGGTGAGATACTGACCTCACCTGCTGGTGGCAACAAAATAGTGGTCATGCAGCAACCTATTGGCGTCAGTGTGCTGGTTACACCCTGGAATTATCCGGCGGCGATGGCTACCCGTAAAATTGCACCGGCGATTGCTGCGGGTTGCCCGGTTATATTAAAACCTGCTTCTGATACACCTCTGACCGCATTATTAGTAGCTGAGATATTGACTGAAGCGGGCGTTCCGCCAGGCGTCATGAACGTTGTCCCGTCACGCCGTTCTGGAGAAGTGGTAAGCGCCATGCTACATCATCCGCTGGTGCGTAAATTATCCTTCACAGGTTCTACTGAAGTTGGTCGGGCACTATTGAAAGAAGCCGCTGACTGTGTGGTTAACTGCTCAATGGAATTAGGTGGTAATGCGCCATTTCTGGTGTTTGAGGATGCAGACATTGATGATGCGGTAGTAGGTGCGATGATCGCAAAAATGCGAAATGGCGGTGAAGCCTGCACCGCGGCAAATCGTTTCCATGTACATGAGAATGTGTATGCTGAATTTTCCGAAAAATTTGCAACGGCAATGAATGCGTTCAAGGTAGGCCCAGGACTCGAGCCGGGAGTCGAATTAGGCCCGATGATCAATGAATGGGCCATTAAAGATATAGATAAGCTGGTTCAAGATGCAAAGGCGAAGGGTTCAGAAATATTGGCTGGCGGGGCACCATTGGAACGCACGGGTTACTATTACCCCCCTACTGTGTTGGGTAAGGTATCATCTGACGCTGATATTTTGCGCGAGGAAGTCTTTGGTCCCGTTGCACCACTTGTCTCTTTCAGCGACGACGATGAAGCGATTCATGCAGCTAACGATACCGAGTATGGTTTAGTTGCCTATCTCTACACACAGGACCTTAAGCGCGGCATGGCGGTTTCTGAACGCCTGGATGCCGGTATGATTGGTCTTAATCGAGGTTTGGTTTCTGATCCCGCGGCACCATTCGGCGGTACCAAGCAAAGTGGCCTCGGTCGCGAAGGCTCTCACGATGGCATGATGGAGTACATGGAGAAGAAGTACATCGCAGTTGAGTGGTAGATACTGTGCCAACACCCACGCCTCGCACAGTGTGAGCAGCAGTAATCGTTTTACGGGATTAACCAACCTGGTCGATAGATGAGCCTCGATAAATGACGATGCCGTTATAGAGTGCTGTTCACATGTTTCCAAACGAAGGCTTGATCTAGATCAAGCCTTCGTTTTACGTACGGATTTACAGTCCACGGTACAGCAACATTCGTGCGGTAAAATCAAATGAAAAACTATCAGAAAGCAATCTACGGCCTGTTTTTACTATCAGTAGGGTTGGGAGCCCAGGCACATGAAGCAGGAGATGTTCTTGTGCGGGTGGGTCTGGTTAATGTTTCCCCGAATGAAGATGTGGGCGAATTACAGTTGGACGGTGCCGCATTGGCTGGAACGGGTGGCGAAATTGGAAACAGCACCCAGTTGTTACTCACGGCAACATATATGCTATCTGGCAATGTTGGGCTTGAGCTTCTTGCCGCCTCACCATTCGAGCATGATATACGCACTACTGGTTTAGAGAATCTTGGCTTGGTAAATGGAGAATTTGAAGCCAAGCATCTTCCACCTACACTCACATTATTATGGTATCCCGCAGCCAGTAACGCTCAATTCCAACCTTTTATCGGCGCCGGCCTGAATTACACATTGTTTTTCTCTGAAGATATTTCTGATGCAACTGTTGCGGCCTTGGGCGCTGACAATCTGAATCTGGACAGCTCTTTTGGCTTGGCTTTTCGAGCTGGCTTCGATGTCGACTTAAACGAATCCTGGGGATTTAACGCGGGTGTTTGGTATCTCGATATCGACACTGAACTGACAGTCGACACAGCCTTGGGGCAAGTTTCCACGGACGTGAAAGTTGACCCCTGGGTTATTGCCGCAGGTTTAAATTATCGATTCTAATTTTGAAGCCGTGAAACACTCTGATCCCGGGCTTTACAGCGATACTGGAGCAAGTATCATTCAGGCAGTTGGGGGTTCAACCTTGAACGCAAGGAAAGTCATGCATGACCATGTTCGGAGACACCTGATGGCACACCAGTGTATCGGTATAGGATTCTTTAAGGAGGGCGATATCTTGCACAGCATATAACCCTGCCAACAGCAGTAGAGCCCACCCACGAACAGTATAAACCTTTCAGCTTTTCCTCTGAACGGTTAATCAACTGCTGCCGTCAACTAGTCACCGTCAACGACAGCAGTAGCCTTAACCTCCAGTTCAATACCGGGCAATGCGAAACCTGTAACAGTGATCAGCGCGCTGGAAGGGTAATGGCCAGGCTCAAACTTCGTGGCACGAATATCTACAAATGGGTTACCGTATCGTGTATCGCCAATAAAAACGGTCATCGTAACGATATCTGCAAGCGTACCGCCAAATTTGCTGAGTCGCTCCTCAATAACCCTGAATACTTCATGAGTTTGAGCCTCAAAATCACCAGCAAGCGAGTTACCATCTGCATCAAAAGGCGCGGTCACCCCCGCGAGCCAGACCGTCTTACCACCTTGGGTTACAACGGCGGGAGAAAACGCTCGTCCTTCCGTCCAATCCAGTGTCAGGTACTCTTTGCTGACTGGCCCACCATCCTGAGCCTGGGACATGACAGGAACCATACTCAACGCAAGCGTTACAAGGAATAATGCTCTCTGACACCCGCTAGCAGGCAATTGAAAACTCATATGGATACCTCTAGGTTAATTTCGCAAAAATTGCGGATTTAGAACTCCCTGGTCAACATGTTGTACATATCGTTGATATTCGATTCACGAAATTCATCGTAGCTAATCCAGTCTTTATATTCTTCCATGTAAATACTTTCCTGAAGATCTTCAAGCGATTGCCCAGCAGCTATTCCTGCAGCCACCAGATCGCGTAGTCCTTCTATATACTCTCGAAATAATGTGACATAGTTTTTGCTATCGTAGCTACCGTGCCCACCTACAGCGATATCGAAATCCTGGGTCTCTACTACCCTGATGCCGTCCAGCCAGGTCTCAAGTGGCTGATCACCTCGCAAAAATCGTGGCGGACGTTTAATGCTAATGTAATCGACCATAAACCCCACACTCTCTTCTGGAAAAATAATAACGCTCATATCGTCGGTGTGCGTATGTACACCGGTAAAAACCATCTCGGCACTCTTTCCACCGAGAGTTACTGTCGTTTTGTCGGCGTAGGTGATATCGGGCACCTGGACATCGTTGACAGGCCCACGAGTCACCTCCGCACCACTTAAAGCGTCGTTGCCATCAAAATCATACAGATCAAAATTTCTTGCGAAGGCACCATCGGCCTCTGCGCGCTCAATTTGGCCATTACCGTCAACATCCTGAACAGCCGCATTATCAGGTAACGCTACATCACCCGAAGGTGCTGCCAGACGCCCAATCATGTTTTCATGACCAATAAACGTCGCCGTATCCTCAAATACCGAACCACCTGACGCATGATCCCAGTGATGGTGGCTGTACAGTACATAACGCACCGGCACACCAAAGCGCTCGTCGATCTCTTGTTTCAGCCAGGTCGAGAAATCTTGATTGATCGGGTCCGTTAAAATAACGCCTTCTTCCGTGACGAGAAGCACCGTCCGATGGGAAACCGTTGCAGCCCGATAAAGATTGTCGGTGATCTGCTCGAACGTGTAGCTGGACCCTTCTTCCTGCGCCCAGCTGGTAGATGAAAAGATTAACAGTGTGGCGAAACTAGCAAGCGCTAAACTTAAACGACTATTCATTATGATTTTCCCCTCCGCTCTAACGAGACAGTGATTTTCGACGGATAAGAATTATAGACTGGGTGTGTCTGCTCGACAATAATTCATCCAAACCTCTCAATCATCACCAGCGACATTGAGGATTTAACATCTCAACTTAGATGCTAAAAGTCGAGCTACAGCTATATCTTCAGTTTCGCTTAATCGCCATATAATCCAGCGCACTACTAGTTAGCTTCTTGTATCACTCTTGTATCACTCTTGTATCACTATGCGCAGCACCCGGTCGTCATTTGGGCCTGGTTCAAGCCGACCATCTCGATTTGTGGTCCCAAGGTATAGCGCGCCATCGGGGCCGACTGCGAGCGCCCTTAGACGACCGTAAGCTGAATCGGTTTCTACCCCGTCCCGCCAGACCTGAGTGTTAAACCACCGCTGAACACCGGTTACACGATTCGGATCGCTTGGATCGTCGAACTGGATACGGATCAACGCTTCTGACCATAGTGCGCTCATAAACAGATCGCCATTGTGAAAGATTAGATCACCCGGCGGAACCGATGGTATCCATGACAATATCGGATCAACAAAATCTGGCATATTGGGTGCGCCGACCACCAGCGGCCAGCCATAATTTGCGCCCTTCTCTATGATATTCAGTTCGTCGTAAGCGCCTATTCTAGGTTCCCATTCTACGGTAGGACCATGATCTGCTGCGAAGAAGGTTCCGTCGCCGGGCCGGAACGCCATTCCCATTATGTTACGAAACCCGTACGCCCAAATCGGATTGTCGGGCCAGGGATTGTCGGCGGGCACGTTGCCTTCGGGGGTTATACGGAGAATACTGCCACCTAGATTTTCCAGGTCCTGAGCCCGTCTGCGATCACGCGCATCACCGGCGGCTATATACAACATCCCATCGGGGCCGAAGCTCAGACGTCCGCCATTATGAGTGGTTGCGCCAGGAATATCGTCTAGCAATATTTCTTGATCGACTCCGCGGCCGTTGACCTCACGAAAACGAACGACCCGGTTGGCTGTTCGATCCTCACCGCTATCGTAGGCATACATGACGTAAACCCAGGGTTCTTGTGGAAAATCAGGATGTAATGTAAGACCGTACAGGCCACGCTCACGGATTTCGGCATTAACATCGCTAATTGTTGCCCAAGGAGTCGGGTCCATCACCCCATCGGGGCTGACGATACGTATGTGCCCGGATTTCTCACTAAGGAATAAGCGTCCATCAGGGGCAAATGCCAGCCCCCAGACAACGTCAAGATCTTGCAGATAGGTTTCTACCGTCACACCCGGTGGGTTCAGGTGATACTGCTCCAGAGGGAATCTGGGTAATTCGCCCAAAATAGGTCGATCATCCCCGTCTTTTGGTAAATCAACTTGAGCCTGGGCTGCTGCCGACAAAGGCAGCGTTGCCAATAGGGCGGAAATGATTATGGAATTTACTGCGTAACTTATTGTATTCATGGTTTTCTCTTTCCTTCGTTACTCGTCTCTAAAGATAAATTCTGATCAGAAAAATTGCTACGTGAGAACGGCCCCTAAAGCGACTAAATAAGGACGCTATTGCTTGCCCATCTGAGTAGATCTATTGGATATTGATGGCTAAATACATCGGTACTGTCGACATGTTCGGATTATAGAAATTCAGTGCTAAAAAAAACACGGCACCCCTATCGAGGTGCCGTGCTTATGCGGTTAACTAAATGCTTCCGCTACGCCCGGTACTATGAATTACCGAAATGCGCACTGAACTCAAGGCCAAAATGCTGTGGCCGCGCATAGCGTCCACGCCATAGACCACGACTGTCGCCGCAATTCTCGAGGATCAGTTCATCGGTAAGGTTATTCGCGAATGCCGCAACTCTCCAGTCAGCATTTGCTGGCTGGTAGCTTAAGCGCGCGTCCACCTTCGTATTGGCTTTCTGAAAGCACGGCGAATTCGGCGCATCCTTAGGACGAGTACCGCCAGCCGCGTGTTCATAGGAACTCTGATAATAGAGATTCATACGTGGTGTTAGCGTTGCACCACCGGAAAGCTCAATTGTATGCTCAACCGAGAAATTCGCTGTCACGCTTGGTGACAAATCGCCAAGCTGCACATTCGAAAAGTCGGTAAGCAGTCCTGTGCCTGGATCCGTGTAACTGTAATTGTCATACTCGTTATAGAGATATCCAATATCAGCCGAAACATAGCCACCTTCCCATGGGGACGCACGCAGTTCAAACTCGACTCCATATATAACCGAGGAGGCGACGTTCTGCACTACACCCAATGGATCGTCAGCACCGAATAAGCCGTCAGGATTCGCTATATTCTGCGATCGCTGCTGATTGGTGTAATCCATGTAAAAAACAGCGGTACTTATTTGGGCACCACCTAAATTTCCCTTGAAACCCAATTCGTAGTTCTTGACTTTCTCAGGCTCATAGGTGAGTAATTCCTTGATGGCGGGCAAATTGGAGTTGACCTCGGTATTAAACCCACCGGTGAGGAATCCCTCTGAGTACAGAGCGTAGACCATGCCATTGTCAAAGTTGCGAGTGATACTGACAGACGGCGTGAATGCCGTAAAAGTTTTATCCGCTGTATTGTAGAAGCCATCCCCGACGACTGTCGCCTGGGTCGCTATTGCCCGGAAACTACAGTGGTTACGCGGGTCCACGCTGTAATCACATCCTTCACTCGGGAACTCAATGTTGTCAAACAAGCGGTCATCTTCTGTATATCGACCACCGAAATCCAGAGTCCACTGATCGTTTATGTCAAAAGTTCCATGGGCAAATACGCCACTGGATTTGTTATAAACATCGACGTTGTTATAGAAAGGTCCCGGCCCATGTGCGTTTTTCCTTGGTCCATTGGGCCACAAGCCGCCACCGCTGGCGTTCGGAACCAGCTCGAAATGCAACGATCCGAATGGAGTGCAATCAACACCTGGGTGAGTTGGGTCGTTAGCGGCCCCACTGTCCCTAAACGCCTCAAAACAACCACCCGTTCCGTTATGTGCCTCTTCCTCGAAGTAATTCGCACCCAAGGTAAATCGAAAACGATCGTTTACTTCGGCTTCAAATACCAGTTCAATACTGTCAGTGGTGTTATTCTGCCCGTCTACACCGTCAGTACCGATTCCATCAACCGGCCAGGACAGGTAATCGCGATCCGCAAGATAATTATAATTCATCTTCCGGTGAGCGGCCTTGAAAGTCAAACCCATGCCATTCCACGAACCGGTGTTCTCTGCTTCCCACGCTATGGACGTTGAGACAGAATCTGAGTCAACATGCGAAAAGGTAATCTTGTCGGAGGCATTCACGAAATCACCTGCGGCAATAGACGCATTACACAAAGCTCGCCAATCTGCTAATGCTCCGGTATAGAGCCGTCGTTCGATATTTCCGGCTCCGCCGCCCCACTGTACATCTTCGCCAGTGGAACCGTCATTGAGACATGAACCACCCAGATTGTCGTCGCGTTTTTTGGAAGTAGTTGCGGCGACATCGATGGTCAGTTGATCGTTTGGCAGCCACCGCAGCGCAATCCTGCCCGAGGTGTTCTCCGAAAAGCCAGAGTCAATACCGAGAAACTCATTTTTGTAATAGCCGTCAAACTCCTCTCGCCCAACACCAATGCGCGCAAATAAATTGTCGCTTATCGGTATGTTCAGCATGCCACGAATATCTCGTTGGCCGTCATCGGTCAAACGCGCTGTTATACTTGAATCAAACTCTTCCTGGGGTTTGGTCGAAATAATGTTGACCGCACCACCAATCACGTTTTTGCCAAACAGGGTACCCTGTGGCCCACGCAACAACTCGACACGCTCAATATCCATCGTGCTCATATATCCGCCAAGCGAGTTGGGAATATAGTGGCCGTCGATGTACATGCCAGATCCAAATACGAATACGGGGTCTGGATGACCACCACCAATACCACGAATAATAACACGCGTGTTATTGGCTCGGTTAGAAGATGTCAAGGTGACATTCGGTACAAACTGAGCGGCCTGATCGATGCTGTAGACGCCCTGAACTTCCATCTGCTCTGCGGTCATTGCAGCGATAGACAAAGGCAAATCCAGCAAACTTTCCTCACGCCGGCGAGAGGTTACAATAATCTCTTCCAGCAGGGGGTTCACTCCGGCCTGTGCGGCGACGTGCACTGGGGCCAACATAAATGTTGATCCCAACGCCGTCATTACGGCAACAGGTATGTGCCGCTTGACGCGTTTAAACATAGTATTGGTACTCATAACGTTTCTCCACTATTGGTTTAGTATCTCAAAATAAAATCTGTCCTGTGTAACATGCAGAACAATATCGTGTAACATGCAGAACAATATCATTTAGTGTAGTTTAACGCAAACGTGTGCACTTGATTCTCATTCAATAAATCTAACCGCCCTCACACTGATAAAATGCCGCTTTATTGGTCGAAAACCCGATTGGCTGGCAGTGATCTTTAAAAAGTACTAGTCCAAAAATCGACCCGCCGACTCGGGATCGCATTCGCTAAGGAACATCTCCATATTTGGGGAATAGATTAACCGCCTTGAATGCGTCATTGATTCGCTAAGATACTCCGGGTCTTCAAGCATAAATTCAGCTTCCAGATGGGTTCCAGCCTGGTTCAATCGGTAGCGCTCAACAACGTGTTTGCGAGTGCTCGAAGGGACTCCGATCTGGTAAGGTGATCGATGAAAGGGAAAGTTAGAGGTATCCACGACCAGCGTATCCCCTTCCCACGCTCCAATCGAATGGCCACTTTTAAATTGTTCGTCGCTGTCAGGATGCGCACGACCATCCATATATACCGTGCGTTCTTCCGCGTCGCGTTCGCTTCGTAGCATGATGATATTTTTGCTTTCATTGATCTCGAACTCCATCAGGTACAAGTTCGAAGATACAAACCCACCTGGGGTCGGCCGTCCTGTACAAGATGCGTTGGGATTTTCCGTCGAATATGGATCGAATGCGAGCGCAGCTTGTTCCGCTGTTTCGTTTAACTTCAACAACGCCCTGAATAAACCGTCGTAACCTCCCGGGTAGTCGGGATAGGATGATTCGTCCGCTATCCATTTTCCATCTATAGTGTCTGTGGTGGCGGTCCCATCGGGCGTATCAAAACTTGTGCTGAAGGTGAGGCCGCCTGCTTCCTTATCAAGAGATTCCAGCACCGCGTAGGGTTGCCCGTTTAACTTGGGATGAACCCTGAGCGTGACCCTGTCACCGGGCGCAACAGAATCCGATGTCCATCCGCGACGCTGGGAAACGCTCACCGAACCCAGTTGAATATTCCACTCAACCGAATTACCTTGCCCGTCATCCGTCTCTACCAGCAAGTAGACATGCGGATTACGCCAGTTAAACTCGGTTACCGTGGCTTCAAAGGCTAGTATCGACTCCATGTCCAAGCCCAGATCGCTGTGATGGGCATGCCCAGGAATAGCTACAAAAGTAACCCCTAACAAAAGTGTTTTATAATTGATGGTAATTCACCGATTTAGTCTTCAATAGATCTAATTCTAACTGATATCACGCTACTGATCATCGATTCCCTGACCTTCTTCGATTAAATGAACCCAGAGATAATTTGCCGCTCAATCTGTGCTCACGCTTCTCGGTCTGCTTCCCCCGCGTCGGCATGTTCTGCCACGGCAGCTCCGTTACCATAAAAATAACCATCTTCTGACAGCAAGCTGGAAATTTGATCTGCGGGCAGAACACCACCCTATTTGAAAGTCTTCCACTTACTGATCAGTGTAATATAGACCCCAAAGTCATGCTGAGGGTGTTCCTGTACAAAGGCCGCAATTTCAGGGAACCACGGAGCAGGAACCATAATCGCACCGGTTTGGAGTGGGCCAGATTCAAACACCTGTATCGCTGCAGAGTGTGCGGAACGAGAAAATCCAACATCGTCGGCGTGCACAATTAATAAACTGGCATCACTCGAATACCCGAGCCATTCAGCAAGTGAGGGCTTCGTCGCTGAGTCTTCAGCACACACCACGCTTGCTGCAATGATTGCCACTGCCCAGGCAACAATAGCCGTTATGTTATACTGCCGCTTAATCATTTTTTATGATCCTGTCGGTTGGAATGCCAGTACACCTGATCTGACTCAGCGTCGTGTCCTAAATTAACATCCACATCACCGAGCCCACAATGCAGACTTTAATGAACCACATTAAAAAGCTAATACTCCCCATTGCCGTACTGTTCACGTTTACAGCAAGCTCAATTGCTGCGCAGGAGGCACCCGACACGATTCTGTTTAACGGAAAAATTGTTACGGTCGATGATTATTTTTCCATTCAGCAAGCGGTCGCGATTAGTGGCGAACAGATTGCTGCGGTTGGGGATAACGAAACAATTCAGGTGCTGGCCAATCCAGACACTCGCCTGATAGATCTGGGTGGGCGGACAGTGATTCCAGGATTGATTGACAACCACAATCACATCATTCGGGCGACAGAATACTGGCCCAACGAAGCAAGACTTGATGGCATTTCCAGCCGAACTGAAGCGCTACAAATTCTCGAAGCAAAAGCAAACTCCATGCCTGCGGGTCAATGGTTGATGTCGCTGGGGGGGTGGACGGAAGCCCAATTTATTGGCAATCGCGCAGATTTCACTCTTGCAGAGCTGGATGAATTATCACCCGCAAGACCGGCTTTCATCCAATCAACCTACGATCACGTCTTCGTCAATACGGCTTGGCTTGAGGAAATGGATATTCCAATGATATTGAGTGCCGCCGATCAAGAGGCAACAACCGGGTTGGCATCGTATATCGTTCGCGACGAGTCTGGTACGGCAACCGGTCGATTAAATGGCGGGATCAGCATGGTAGCGTTGGCTATTGAACGCTTCCCAAAATTGTCTGAGGAAGAACAAGTATCGGCGATCAGCTCTGCGTTCTCTTATCTCAACGGCCTGGGGCTTACTGCGGTCTATGATCCTGCCGGAGTGGGTATTAGTGAGGAAATCTACGAGCGTCTTGCTTCAGTAGCCGATACAACTGGCCTGACATTGCGCGTATTCCACACACTCGGCGGGGGCGCACCGTCCACACCCGAAGAGGCCCGCGCAATCGTCGAGCAGATAGAGACCTCACGGCCTTTTCAGGGTAACACCACACTTGATCTGATTGCGGTGGGAGAAATCTATTACGCGCCATTTCATTGGGATAGTCTGTTTACCGCAAGGTCTCCTAATTCGGATGACATTGCTGCAGCTCGAAGCATCCTGACTGCCGCAGCCAAAGGAGGCTGGTCGGTACAAACGCATGCCACTCAACCCGCGACTATTGATATTCTGCTTGACGTAATGACCGAAATTAACGCCGAATACCCGCTTCGTCAGTTACGATGGTCAGTGACGCATGCTGACCGTATCACCATCACACAAATTGAAAGGATGCGCCATTTGGGAATGACGCTGCAAATGCGCAGCATATCGGTCACAAAGCAGCCAAGGCGTTATCAACTCATCGAGGAGCTTGGCGAGGCTGCCTATCAAGTTCCACCGCTGCGCCTGGTTCAAAACAGTGGTATTCCTTTCGGTCTGGGAACCGATGGCACAAAAGCAGCCCAGATTAATCCATTTGTGTCTCTTTGGTGGGCAGTAACCGGCCTGTCTTTGAACGGCGACGTTGTTTTAAAAGATACCCTTAGTCGTGAAAACGCTCTGATCGCACACACCCGCGCCAATGCTTACCTAATGTTTCAGGAAAACAACACCGGTTCGATCAGACCTGGATTGCTGGCAGATTTATTGGTCCTCGACCGCGACTATCTGACCGTACCTGACGCTGAGATCAAGGATATAAAACTCATTGCGACCCTGGTCGGCGGAAAAATAGTCTCGGGCGAATTGTAATGACTATCGGATAAGACGGACTGAACGTCGCGAGACCCGAGAACGTAATTTTGCACTCCAGCCGGCTTTCTTCGAGAAGCCCTGGGGTGCGGTGTAGTTATTCTACATAAGCGATTGATAATGTAGTTGAGGGCAAAACAAGGCATGGGGACCCTGGCTCAATTCGCGAAAATATCGAACGAAATGCTGATACGCTGCCCAGCGCTCGAAAACGGCTTGGTTCGATGGAAGGAATAGGACGGAAACATAACGAGTGTCCCGGGACGAGGTTGTACTGAACGGACCGGTGACTCTGCCTTTGCAAACAATTGATCAGACGGCCGGCCAAATTCGAGCCAGCCATCTTCTCCATGGGTTGATCCTATACCATCCTCAGGCGTAGCAACATAATATACCGCGCTCATCCAGGCTTCCGGATGAATATGTGAGAGCTGATGCCCCTGATCACTCAATACCACTGCCCAGGAATTCATGCTCCACCGGGAAGGCGCATTTTGCACCCACGGATGATCGCCCAAACCGTCTGCGCGCAACCTGGCTTGCGTCGCCCTAACCTCACCATTGACCAGATTTAACAGAACCTGCATTTCCGGCGATGGCTCTACACTGAGGCTACCCGTCTGTACGCCATGACGCGTCGCTCGATTTGTGTGAGTCATGGCTAAAGACGGATGCTCACGGATCATTTTTTCTAATGCTGCGTTAAACTTTTCGAGGCTACCGTAGCGCGGCGGGGCAGTAATCTGTTGGGTGCTTACCAACGTGTGCTGGCCGAGCAAACTATCGGCAGCATCATTCCTGCCCGCATCACGTAACGCCAAGGCCTTAACCAGAATCACTGCAGCAGACGCCGGGTTTTTCTGTAAGAATTCATCGCATAATTCTACTGCTGTTTCTGGTGAGCCCTTGGCGGCGTAAACATTAGCCAACTGACTATGTACGGTTGCAAGGTCGGGTGCCAGGGCAGCAGCTTGCTCGAAGACCTTGATAGCACCCTGAAAATCCTCCTGCTGCAAGCGCACCCGGCCGAGGTGCAACAATGAGTTAGTATCTTCAGCATTGAGGACGATACTGCGAGCGAGAATAGCCTCCGCCTCTTCTAGCCGTTCAAGCTGATGAAGTGCGACACCCTTAATCGTCAGAATCGCCGGATCGTCCGGGCGTAACTCCAAAGTTTTGTCGCTGACCGCAACCGCATCGTCAAACTCTTTACTTTCGAGTAAGGCATGAGCCAGACCGTATCCAATTTCTGCATCCGCAGGCTCGAGCTCCTGGGCACGACGATAAAT
>JABJKL010000143.1 GCA_018660405.1 Pseudomonadota bacterium
CAGACCAACAAAGTCGATGCGGTGTTTGTTATTAATACCCGAAAATCTTGATTCGTAAAAAAGCGTTTGTTGCTGCCTCACCAAACCCAGGTTGTGGTTATTCATAATGACTATTTTGATATCCAGATCGTGTTCAACCGCGGTTTCTAATTCCTGAATGTTCATCATCAGGCTGCCGTCACCGGTAATACACAGGGTGCGGTATTGAGGTTGGGCAATCGCCGCACCAATCGCCGCCGGTAGGCCAAAACCCATGGTTCCAAGGCCACCAGAGCTGATCCATTGCCGCGGGCGTTGAAATGGAAAAACTTGAGCCGCCCACATTTGATGTTGGCCGACATCCATCACAATATTTATGTCAGAGCCCAAACAATCTGAAAGCTCGCGCAGCAAGCCGTAGGGGGAAAATATTCCCTTGCTAGTATCGACAAGCAACGGGTGAGTTTGCCTGAGCACATCAGTCCTTTGGTGCCAATTGGGCCGAGCTATCTTGGTTGAATGCTTAAGAAGGTATTTAACGCATGCCGATGCGTCACCATGAATAGGCAATGTAGCGGTTTTAATCTTATCCAGTTCACTGGCATCTATGTCGATGTGGATGATTGATGCGTGGGGGCAAAATTCACTGACTTTACCGGTGGCTCGGTCATCAAAACGAGCACCGATAGCGAGCAGAAGGTCGCATTCGTTTAATATCCTATTAGTGTACGGTGCTCCGTGCATGCCTAACATACCGAGATTTAATGGGTGCTCGTGAGGAACTACACCCAACCCCATGAAAGACGTTGCTGTTGGCAAGTTCATCCGTTCAGCAAGCCGCCGCAGATTATCTGAGCAGCCACTGCTGATTATGCCTCCACCAGCATACAATACGGGGCGTTTAGCCTGTTGAATCATGTCGATGGCTCGATCCAGCAATGCGTCGGTGTGAATTACCGGTGGTTTTTCTGGTGTGTTCATTTCAGGCCAGTGAGCGACCTCGATACTGTTTTGTTGAATATCTTTGGGGATATCGATACAAACCGGCCCGGGCCGTCCTTCACTGGCCAGCCGGAAAGCCGCTGGTATCACTTCAAGCAATTCTTCAGTGCTACGAATCAACCAGGTATGTTTGGTAATCGGCAACATCACCCCAAACGTATCGAGTTCCTGAAAGGCATCGGTTCCAAGCAAGTGGGATGCCACTTGGCCGGTGATCGCGACCATTGCTACTGAATCCATTTTCGCGTCAGCAATGGCGGTGACGAGATTGCTGGCGCCCGGCCCCGAACTGGCTAGACACACAGCGACGTCTCCGGTAACCCGGGACATGCCCTGTGCGATAAACCCCGCCCCTTGCTCATGGCGCGTTAGTATGTGCTTGATGGAGCTTTGCGCGAGTGCATCATAAATGGGCAGAATTGCGCCGCCCGGGATGCCAGCTACGGTATTGATACCCTGTTTTTCAAGCAATTTGATAACAATTTCTGCACCGGTGTATTTCATTATGTTGACCTGAATATTTAGAAGCTATCTCATAAATGATCTTTGTGTCTGAATACTGCGTTCTCGATGGGCTCAAATGCTCATGTACTTTGTGTACACTGCGCTTTTCGCCCATCTCGGGCCTTGTCTCAAACACAAATCTCTATTTATGAGATGGCTTCTAGTTCTCTAAAGTTTGTGGGCATAAAAAAACCCCCTTCGACTTTCGCCGAAGGGGGTTTTGATGTAATTACAAAGACCCGCTACGGCATATGGCCGACCACAACCAGCACGCTCACTACAACGTTCACTGCGCGGGACAGATTAGTAAATAGTGAAATCGGTTGTTGCAAGATCAAGTGTTGCGAATTCATTTTTAATAAATCGTTTTGTGTCTGTTGTTGGTAGTGAATCTAACAGTAGTTTGTTCGCCAGTCAAAAATTCAAAGTTAACTATAAAACGATGGGGCCAGGTTCTTTTGCTTTTTACTCCGAGTCAGTTTTTTGAGTCTCGTTAGAGGCCAGTCCTTTGGCAGCCATCTCGAGTTCCGCTGTCGCTAACATGAGTGATTTAAAGGCAATATCAATCGAGGCGAGATCTTTGATTTTGCAGGCATCAACGAGTTCTATAGAACTGTCGGCCAGGTTTTGCGCCTCAATATATCGTGAAGAGCCCGCCAGCTTATGAGCGGTGCGCCTTAATTCTTCCCAATCCTTGTTTTTTTGATGCATATCCAGTTGATCGATAGATAGAGGGAGCTTGTCATTAAATATCCCCAGCGCTTTCTCCCAGGTGTGTCGGTTGCCCGAGGCTAAGCTAATTCCTGCCGATTCATCCAGAATGCCGCTGGTTTGCACACTTGAACGCGACGGAAATAGCTCTGCCAAGGAGCTTGTCAGGTCATTTTGGCTACACGGTTTGAGTAGAATTTGATCAAAGGGAGATTCATGATCTTGCATTTGGTGAAGCTCAATATCGGCAGTTATACAGATGATTTTGTATTCCTGAATGCGTATGTTGCTGCGAAGTTGTTTGGCAAGATCAGATCCGAGAATATCGCTTAGGTGCTGGTCGGTAAAGACAAGATCGTAATTTTGCGATTGCATTAAACGTTGGGCTTCCTTACCTGAAGTGCATGCTTCTGCTTCGATGCCCGTTGCGGTGAGCGTGTCCATCAGAAATATACTGCTGACTTCGTCGTCATCTATAACCAACGCTTTGAGACTAGTGCCGTCAAAGCTATCTGCTGTTTGACTACCGGTTTTATACGATATAGGAGCAGCTTTTGGGATAGTAAGGGTGAAATGGCTGCCATCGCCTATTGTGCTTTCGATCGTTAGTTTGCAGCCAAGCGTTTCGACTAATTGCTTGGTGATCGCCAGCCCTAAACCAACCCCACCATTGGTTCCATCCTGGTCAGCAGAGATCTGCTGAAAGGGTTCGAAAATTTGGTCGATCTGTTGTTCGCTGATGCCTGGCCCGGTATCTGAAACAACAACGGTAAGACCAGACTCTGGTTTATGCTCATTGTCATCGAGAATTTTAATCGTGACGCCGCCCGTTGATGTATACCGAATCGCATTGGTGATCAGGTTGTCCAGGATCTGGGTTATTTTGGTTGCGTCCCCGGAGATTCGTTCCGGTAACTTGCTATCAAGATTCAGGTGCAAGAACAGTGATTTTTGTTCAGCCATATGTTTGTGGCGTGCCGCACAGGCCTTGGTTATTTGAGCGATGGAAAACGAGATATTCCGGACGGTTGATTGGCCGGATTCCAAATAGGCGAAATTTAGTGTGTCGTCTACCAGGTGGATAAGGTGGCGTATGGATCGGTCGATGGGTGCCACCATTTTTTGGTCGGCTTCACTCAATTGGCTAGTGTCGATAGCGGTTAGCAAATTCATTACACCGTGCAAAGGCGTGCGAATTTCATGGCTGACTTTTGCCAGCAATCGTGTTTTAAATTGTTCTGCCGCTTCAGCTCGTATTCGCACTTGCTCCAGGGACTTTTCCGTGCGCTTGCGTTCACTGATGTCACGAGCAATACCGTGAAAGCCAATCACCTTGGATTTGTATAACACGGGCCTGGAGTGAATTTCTATGGTACGTAGCTCGCCGTGTTTAGTAACAATATCAAGCTCGAAAAATAGCGCTTCTTCACCAGCGGCATGGTCGCGATAAATTTGCGTGGCTCGATTCCATTCGTGCGGAGCGACCACCTGGTTCCAGTCCAGGTTTAAGCCTTCTTCAACGGTGTAACCGGTAAGGTCGAAAAAGTGATCATTACCCTGGCGAAACAGGCCTCTTCGGTCCACCGTAAATACGAGATCAGTCGCGCGGGTAAAAAAGTCCCGGTAGCGACGCTCATTGCTTTTGGTTTTTCTAAGCTCTTGCTGCAGCCGTTCAATTTTTGCCGATAATTCCGCTTCGTTAGCAAATCTGTTTGGCTGTCCTGTGAGCACTTTCACCTCTTTTATTTCGAACTCCTGGAATGTGTGCTTTCTCGTAGGGAAATAGCAGATCAACTTAAAATAGAAAAATGATATAGTCAAATCAATCGTTTACCTATGTGTGTTGCAAGCAATAAGGGATGCGATAACGAAGACGAAGGAAAGCGACATGCGAAATTCAAAACTCGACCAGAAGCTTGACAGCGCACCCACCAAGCACCCATCGAGCATCATGTTGGTGGATGATGATGAGTTGGTGCTCTCGGTTCTAGGCGCTGGTCTGTCGGAGATGGGATACCTTATATCTACCTTTGAGCGCCCTCAAGACGCGCTAGACAATTACCAGGATGTTGCGCCGGATCTGGTGATCGTCGATTTCGAAATGCCAGGCATGGACGGTGCTGATTTGGCCGAGAAAATGTTGTCGCAGATGTATCGACCGATCATTGTTCTGTCGGTAAGGCATGATGATTCCGGTTGGTCTAAAGCCGTCAAAGCCGGGGTGCTGAATTATCTGGTTAAACCTGTTAGCGCGGTGCAATTGCGCCCGGCTATTGAAACAACGTTATCGAGTTACCGCGATTTAGTGGATTTTATTGATGGCGGTAAAACCGGTGATCGCACAATCCCGGGTTCGGCCGCTGCGGTGTTAGATCAATTAGGCTTTGGCGTTGTATTAACGTCGAACGAGCTGATAGTTAGCCGCATCAATTTTCAAGCTAAAAAGATGATGGGAGATTTGTCTTCTCTGGATATTCAGCAAGATCAACTAAAACTTCTTGATGTTGCGCTCTGCAAAAACTTTAACGAGTTCGCCGCGTCTGAAGATCAAACGATGGCATCTGTGCTACACGCAGGAGATCGGATTTATCCTCTATTTATCCGGCGATTAACTAGTGGATCTTTTAAAGGCTACACGTTTTTCCTGTTGAACCCAAAATCTGGCATCGAGTTAAGTGATGATCTTCTATCGGTACTTTATGGATTAACCGGTCGAGAAGTGCGAATCGCCAAATCGATTTCTTCAGGCAACTCGATTGAGGATTACTGCGCATGTTATTTTGTTTCTACCAACACTGCGAAAACGCAACTTAAGTCCGTATTTGCCAAGGTGGGAGTGCATAGTCAGGCTGAGCTGGTTAGCAAATTAGCCGCGTTGGCTGACCCGTTGCTTACAGATCTTCCGAAATAGCGCGCGAACAGAGTGGGTGGTCGGGATGATTGCTCTGCATGCACTGGCATTGCGGTAGCAGAGTAAGCCAATCGTAATTGCATTGTGCCCCGCTGTATCACCCGGTTTTGTGAGTTTAAGAGGTGGTTTTAACTATTGGGAGATGATAAAACGCATCCCTATTTTGAGCCTACAGGGTTTGTTTGGCGAGGTATTAATTGAAGAAATCTGTGGTAATTATTGGTGCGGGACCCGCTGGACTCACGGCGGCGCACGAGCTATTGAAATCACCAGACTTTGATGTCACCGTTTTCGAGGCGGGGGATGATGTGGGGGGTATCTCTCGTACGATTGAGTACAAAGGTAACCGTATGGATATAGGCGGCCATCGCTTTTTCTCTAAATCGGACACGGTTATGGATTGGTGGAATCAAATATTGCCGATCGAATCGCACCAACAACAGACCTTCGATATTCACTATCAGGGCAAAAGCAGAAAGTTGGAGGCCCCGGCAAATGTGGACTTGGTCGACGAAGATGCCGTTATGTTAGTTCGATCAAGA
>JABJKL010000188.1 GCA_018660405.1 Pseudomonadota bacterium
AAACACAGCTTAAAGGTAACAAAAGGGCGTCCGGATATGAATAGGCTAATTATTGCCCCTTTTTGGGTAGTATGTGGGAGGAAATTTTTATAACCTATTTATAGAACAGAACCCTGTAAGGAGTAATGGCTCCTCAGTCCGTAAAAACCAGCTATCCTCACATGGAAATTGAATAGTTGGTACATTTGTTGGTATATCAATAATTACATGCTGAATATTCGTTTTGTTATCAACGAGTAACGGTGGTTGTGTGGGCTCGGCCCTCGTACCATCTTCTATAGAAACAACACTAAAATATTTCGATCTGACTCGGATAAAGAAAACCTTGAAAGCGGTCACTCGGGGCCACGGAAAACACCAACCATCCAAATGTGGATGGGTAAACAAGTGCTTCACGTCGGGAATCTCTGACAACAATCTAAAACCAACAGGAAGTGGCGGAGAGGGAGGGATTATTCGTCTCATCCATGAGACTCACCCCTTTGGGGCAGCCTTTGGCTGTTCAAGTTCTCTCCAAGAGAACTTGTCGAACCTGTGAGGTTTCTCAAAGCCTTCATCGCCACCAGAACTAAAAAACCCGCCTGAAGGCGGAGTTTTTAGTTCTGGCGGAGAGGGAGGGATTCGAACCCTCGATAGAGTTTTACGCCCTATACTCCCTTAGCAGGGGAGCGCCTTCAGCCGCTCGGCCACCTCTCCGTATTTTTTCCGAAATTACCTTGCCATAGTTAATATGGCTCGATTAAGAATTAATCACCGTTGTCCAAATCAATCACTCATTACCGAAAGATTCGTCGTCCTCGTAGAAGTCTTCTTGCTCTTCGTTACTGCCACCATCGACTTCATCAACATCATCAACGTCACCATCAGCACCTTCCTGAGCTTCTTCTCTCTTAATGCGCAGATAGATTTCCTCACGATGCACCGGCACATCTCGCGGAGCATCTATGCCAATACGCACCTGGTTTCCTTTCACACCAAGAACAGTGACCTGAATATCGTCACCAATATTCAGAGTTTCATTTACTCGCCGAGTTAAAATAAGCATCGATATTCTCCAGCTCCTTTCATTACCACACAAAAACCAAACCCAATTATCTATACTTCATTGATGCCCTTTTCCTGGCTCCATGTAATTGCGTGGGTTGGTAGTTACACCTTTGCCATTAGCAAGTACAATAGTCTACACCCAAGGGCTGGAAAGGTGAACAGTGTATTAGGCCTCGGCTAATCCAAACGCTTTGTGAAGCCCTCTTACTGCCAATTCCAGATAACGATCTTCTATCACCACAGCAATTTTTATTTCCGAGGTTGAGATCATTTGAATATTGATACCTTCGTCGGCTAGCGCCTTAAACATCGTGTCTGCAACACCCGAATGAGAACGCATGCCCACGCCAACAACAGCAATCTTGGCAATGCTGGAATCGCCTAACACTTCGGTAGCGCCAAGCGCCTTGGCGGTATTTTCCAATAAAGTCTTGCATGATTCAAAATCGTCGCGATGCACGGTAAAAGTAATATCGGTTTCCCCATCTGCACCTACGTTCTGGATAATAATATCCACATTAATATTAGCCGCAGATATTGGCCCGAGTACACGATGGGCAACGCCAGGTTGATCAGGTATCCCTCTTATTGTGAGTTTGGCTTCATCTTTTTGGTACGCAATACCGGAAACAAGTGGTTGTTCCATATCTTCTCCAGTTTCATAAGATATCAAGGTTCCAGCATCAGGCTCAAATGATGAGAGCACTCTGAGTGGAATTTTGTATTTACCAGCAAATTCGACTGACCTTGACTGCAAGACTTTCGCTCCAGAGCTCGCTAACTCAAGCATCTCCTCAAAAGTAATACGGTCAAGACGACGAGCTTCTGGCTCGATCCGGGGGTCGGTTGTGTATATTCCGTTTACATCGGTGTAAATACGGCATTCATCTGCCTTCAACGCCGCTGCTAACGCAACTGCACTGGTGTCGGAACCACCGCGGCCAAGAGTTGTAATATTGCCGTTTTCATCTATACCTTGAAATCCGGCTACAATAACAATATTACCTGCATCGATTTCAACACGTATTTTGCTGTCATCAATTTGCTGAATACGCGCTTTGCCATGTACTTTATCGGTCAATATTCCTACTTGCCCACCAGTGAATGAGCGCGCATTCACACCGCGCTCCTGAAGTGCAATAGAAAGCAAAGCGATGGTTACTTGCTCGCCAGTTGATAGCAATACATCCATTTCGCGTGTAACCGGAGCTGCGCTCAAATCCTTGGCCAATCCGAGCAATCGATTAGTTTCGCCGCTCATAGCAGAAACAACCACCACCAATGACTCACCACTATCGCATTTTGCCTTGAGATGATCGGCAACGGCATTTATCCGTTCGATACTTCCAACGGAGGTGCCTCCAAATTTTTCTACGATAAGACTCATGGTTCTGATGCAGTGCGCAATGGGTGCGCGATTAAAGCGCTTTTAAACGCTTTTGTAAATCGACTGACCCCACATATTTACAAGCTGTGTTTTACGAATACTACGCTTTGCCACCCGCTTCAATCCACTGTTGAGCCAACTTAAGTGCTTTATCCAATGGCTCATCATTTGGCAGGCCACCTTCAGCCATGTCAGGCCGACCACCACCACGGCCACCCATATTGGACGCTATGTGCTGAATCAACTTTCCTGCAGGATATTGCTTGTTAATGGCCTGGCTCGCACCCGCTATCATTCGGCCCTTGCCATCCACTTCCGACACTAAAACAATTACGCCATTGCTGAGCTTATCGCGGTAATGATCGATAATTTCACGCATAGCCTCTGAACTCATATCATCAACGCGTGCAAGCAAGGCTCTAACCTCACCTATATCTTGTACTTGATCGTCTAGATTATTTGCCGTGCCCCCGCCCTTTTTAAGTTGTTTGTTTTCCTTTTCTAATTCTTTAATTCGGGACTGCAACGCTACAACTTTGGATAACAACTGATCTGCTGGCGTGCGCAAATGGGCACTCACTTCACTAACAAAATGCCGTTGAGTATTAATATACGCTAGCGCTGCTATACCTGTTAGCCCCTCAATTCTTCGCACTCCCGCCGCCACACCAGACTCCGCAGTTATAAAAAAACAGCCAATATCGCCTGTTCGGCTAACGTGGGTTCCGCCGCATAACTCCAAAGAAAATTCCGACATACCGACAACACGTACTTCATCGCCGTACTTTTCGCCGAACAGAGCTGCCGCACCAGATTCTCTGGCCTCGTCAATCGTCATAAGACGAGTTTCGACGAGGTGATTCGCAATAATTTGTCTGTTAACAAGCTTCTCGATTTCACATATTTGCACTGCTGTAACCGCTTCGCCGTGCGCAAAATCAAAACGCAAGCGGGTCGAATCCACCAGCGAACCTTTTTGTTCGACATGGTCGCCCAACACACGCTTCAGGGCCGCATGCAACAAATGCGTGGCTGAGTGGTTAGCGGCGGTTTGAGACCGAGTGTCACTATTGACCTGGGCCTTGACCGTGTCACCGACTTTCAGAGCACCCGATTCGAGTTTACCGAAATGTGCAAAGGTCGCGCTTCCAACCTTCTTAACGTCAGACACCGAGAAGTTAGCTTTACTGGTGAACAACTCTCCCTGATCACCGACTTGACCACCACTTTCAGCATAAAAAGGCGTCGAACCCAATACCACATGAGCTTTTGTACCTGCATCTAGAACATCTACCGCGTTACCATCGCTAAACAGAGCTAGCACTTTAGATTCAGCTGTCAAATCAGCATAACCAACAAAATCAGTACTTGTTAGTTTCTCGTAAATGGTTCCATCTGTGGCGGCAAAGCTACTACCGGCCCGTGCACGCTCGCGCTGTTCGTTCATTAACCGATCAAACCCAGGCATATCTATTGTGATCCCTCTTTCACGTGCGACGTCGGCTGTTAAATCAACTGGAAAGCCATAAGTATCGTAAAGTAGAAAAGCGAGGTCGCCAGAAACCTGATCAGCAGAGCTGTCAGCTAATTTGGAATCAAGGATTTTCAAGCCTTGTTCAAGCGTTTCCGCGAATCGCAGCTCCTCCTTTTTTAATGTATCTTTAATTACGCTAGAATTTGCAACGAGTTCCGGATACGCATCGCCCATTTCCTTTACTAATTCATCCACTATCTTAAAGAAAAATGGGCTATCGGCACCAATCTGTTGTCCATGCCGAACGGCTCTGCGAACGATTCTACGTAATACATATCCCCGACCTTCGTTTGATGGCAACACACCATCTGCAATGAGGAAAGAGCAGGACCGTATATGATCCGCGATTACTCTGACGGAGTGATTAGACGTATCACTTATATCAACGTGGGTGAGAATTACGCTGATGATATTTTCAAATAGATCAATCTCATAATTATTGTGTACCTTTTGCATAACAGCAGCCATGCGCTCCAAGCCCATGCCGGTATCAACCGAAGGCTTTGGAAGAGGCGTTAATTCACCATCGGCATCACGGTTGTACTGCATAAACACCAGGTTCCAGATCTCAATGTAACGATCGCCATCTTCCTCAGGGCTTCCAGGTGGACCACCAGCCACATCAGCACCATGGTCATAAAATATTTCACTACAGGGTCCGCAAGGGCCTGTGTCGCCCATAGACCAAAAATTATCCTTGGCACCGATACGAGATAATTGGTTCTTTGAAATACCAATATCTTCTAGCCAAATTTGTTCAGCCTCGGCATCTTCATCAAAAACCGTAATCCATAGTTTATCCGCAGGTAAACCCAGCTCTACCGTCAGAAATTCCCAAGCATATTGAATCGCCTCCTTTTTAAAATAATCCCCAAAACTAAAATTGCCTAGCATCTCAAAGAAAGTGTGGTGCCTGGCGGTATAGCCGACATTTTCCAGGTCATTATGCTTACCACCTGCACGTACACACCGTTGTGATGAGGTCGCACGCAAATAATCACGCTGATCAGCACCTAAAAATACATCCTTGAACGGCACCATACCGGCGTTAGTAAACAGCAAGGTTTTATCACCATCAGGCACCAAAGAACTGCTGGCCACCCGCTGGTGACCCGCTCGTTCAAAAAAGGCGAGAAAACTTTCTCGAATTTCAGAGGTTTTCATTAATGTTTTCGGTTGATGATTAGCCCAAAGCTACCCATCGAAAATAAAAAGACTACCATCGAAGCGTAACAGCCCGACGGTAAACATAGAATGACAATTTTAGCGTGCCAAACCTAGTGTAGTGTCCTAAACTGTATAACGAATTAAGAGGCTCACAAAAGATTCAAGTCAAGGCGCAACCTGCCGTTAATGGCCGAGTCCTTAATAAAGGCTGCAACGCAGGATTGGAGTTTTTGTGAGCCTCCCTTCGGACGAAACGAGAAGGCATCATCTGCTGCGTTGCCTCTCTTGTAAAGGACTAGCCATTCCCTGCGAGATGCGCCTTGCAGCTAATACCTTCTCGTTTCGCTTAATCGTCATACAGTTTAAGACACTGCACTAGCACAGGGAACTTAGCGTTGACTAAAAATGGTTGCTTCCTAACCACACGTGGCGTCACCTAGTACGAAGCGTACTTGATCCGTATTGAAGCCTCGAGATTGAAGAAAGCGAGCCTGCTTACACCACATATTATAATCGTGAGGCATCTCTCCGCGATACCTTTTATTGTGGGCGATGGTCGCGACTTCTCGCCAATCGACTATCGACTCCTCAACCTGGCGCTGTAACAAATCTTCGAGGCCAAAGCGCGCAGCATCCTTATATACACGCACGGGCCCAAAACCACTTTGTACTCGAGCACGAAGCAACATTTCGATATATCGCTCGTCCGACAAATAATTTTCGTCCATCAAATCGCCAAGAGTCTGTTCAACCAAAGACTCACAATATCCACAAGCGATTAAACGCGCGCGCATTTCCTGAACCGCATATTCGCGCCGCGCCAACCAGCGATGCGCGCTTGCGCGTGCCTTAACCGTCTCTTCCAGTCCGGATTTGCGCGCAATATCTGATGGCTGATCTATAGCCGAATCCAATTCCATAATTCGCTATTTCACTTAAAGTTCAAACCGCTCATAATTTAAGCCTTAAGCTTTCTCTTTGATGCTCTCTTTAACATTTTTCTTCACTTTTACCGCTGCAGCAAGTCCAGATGCTGTTTCAGGCGTCATTTCAGGTGCTACTTCAGGTGCTATCTCAGCCACTAGCGACTGATCAACGTCGGCTTCAACCATCACATCAGCAAGCTTTTCTCCAATACCGAGATTCGAGCGTATTTGGGCCTCAATATCGACGCTAATTTCAGGATTTTCCTGTAAATATACACGCACATTATCTTTACCCTGACCAATACGATCACCATTATAGCTGTACCACGCACCTGCTTTGTCGATAATGCCTTGATCCACACCTAAGGAAACAATTTCACCGTGACGAGAGATACCCTGATTATAGAGAATATCGAATTCAGTTTGCTTAAATGGCGGAGCTACTTTGTTCTTAACCACCTTCACCCGCGTTTGGTTACCGACTATTTCATCGCCTTTTTTGATAGCGCCTATCCTGCGAATATCTAAACGAACAGATGCATAAAATTTAAGGGCATTACCACCGGTTGTGGTTTCCGGGTTGCCAAACATCACGCCAATCTTCATGCGAATCTGATTGATAAAGACCACCATAGTATTGGCACGCTGAATATTAGCCGTCAATTTTCGCAACGCTTGCGACATCAGGCGCGCTTGCAAGCCCATGTGAGAAGCACCCATCTCGCCCTCAATTTCAGCTTTTGGCGTTAAAGCTGCAACAGAGTCTATAACGATTATGTCGACTGCAGCAGATCGCACGAGCATATCCGCTATTTCAAGCGCCTGCTCACCCGTATCTGGTTGAGAAACAAGTAGATCATCGACATTCACGCCAAGACGCGCTGCGTAAGCAGGGTCTAACGCATGTTCAGCATCAATAAAAGCTGCAGTGCCTCCTGCTTTTTGTGCCTCGGCAATAACTTGTAAGGTCAGCGTTGTTTTGCCCGATGATTCTGGTCCATAAACTTCAACAACCCGGCCGCGTGGCAGACCACCAATACCCAAAGCCGCATCCAGACCAATCGACCCTGTGGAAATGGCAAGCACATCCTTTATCATGCCCTCGTCACCCATACGCATTACAGCGCCTTTACCAAATTGGCGTTCAATTTGCCCTAATGCGGCATCGAGAGCTTTTTGTTTTGCATCGTCCATTATTTGTCTCCTGTTGGTCTCTTGTTGGTCTCTTTGTTAAAACGTTCGCTAAAAAGATCGCTAAATAACTAGAATCTTAATATGAAATAACACTGTTTATTCGTACAGTGGTTTAATTTAAGCATTCATTTTCTCCCGACGCAAGTTTTTTGTTTTAATAAACAGGTTTTCAACGGATTAGTGATGGTTTCAGGACGACAATTCCAAATTCTCCAGCATAAATGTGATAGCGCCATGGCGCGCAGCATTACGCACAGCGTCACGGTCACCACTAAACTGTTCGCATCGAGCTACAAGGTGTTCACCCATTTGGCACGCGAACCATACCGTTCCAACGGGCTGGTCTTGCGTGCCGCCATCGGGCCCGGCAATACCGGTGATCGCAATACAAACATCGGCACCACTCGCAGCAATGGCACCACTTGCCATTACCTTGGCGACCTGCTCGCTAACCGCCCCATGGGTGGCGATTAAAGCTTCAGGCACGCCCAGGCAGTCTTGTTTTGCACGATTTGCATAGGTGACATAGCCACGATCAAACCAGGCTGAACTACCCGCAATCGAAGTCAATGCAGCAGCCACCATACCCCCGGTGCAAGACTCTGCTGTCACCACTCGCAAACTTCTGGTCATGCAAATGCCGGCCAATTGCTCTATTAATGCTTGATCCGACATATCTTTCAGCTCTTGGAGGGGCTGGATTGCCGAACCCATTCGAACAACACGATACCGGTCGCTACAGAAACGTTCACACTAGCCACTGCGCCCTGCATGGGAATATTAACCATCTCATCGCACACTTGGCTGGTGAGCGGTTTAAGTCCCGCGCCCTCGGAACCCATAACAAAGCACAGAGCGCCCTGTAATTTGCTTTGGTAAATACTCTGCTCTGCCTGATCAGCGGTGCCCAAAACCCACAGGCCATTCTTCTTAAGCAGCTCTAATGCCCGCACAAGATTCGCAACTCGATAAATAGGCAAGGTTTCTGCAGCGCCACACGCCACTTTACGAGCCACGTCACTCAGTGGTGCCGTTTGATTCCTGGATACGATCAAGCCATTAACCCCTGCTGCCTGGGCCGTGCGGATGCATGCGCCCAAATTATGCGGATCCTGAATGTGATCAAGCGCCAAAAAAACGGATGTCGCGTTTGAATCCACCATCGTTTTTAAGTGCGCTTTGAGTTCACGTTCACCCAACTCAACCGCAGGCTTTGCTCGAACCAACACACCCTGATGGACCTTGCCACCGCTCCAGTCATCGAGATGACGGGCACTTGTGCGCTGAATTTTTATGCCCACCGAGCTGGCGCTAACCAGCAGCTCATCCAGATTATCGTTTTGCGTACTACTCACGAACAACTCAAGCACCCGCTCCGGCGCAATATTGAGCAGCCCTCGCACAGCATGCAAACCGTACACTAAAATTGTGTTCGAACTAGTTTTAGCCATTGGCGACGTTAGCCCGGCTTACGATTTTTATTTTTGCCGTTGCTTTTACTCTTTCTACTTTTGGCCTTTCCGCTTTTAGCCTTGCCACCTTTGCCCTTTCCGCCTTTAGCCCTGTCACCTTTAGCCTTGCCACTTTTACCCTTTCCAGCGCGCTTTGCCTGTTTCGCGCCCACCAAATCGAAATCAATTCGGGATGTATCCAAATCTGCTCGAGTGACCACAATTTCTACCGGGGTGCCCAAGCGATAAACACGGCCACCACGCTCGCCAGTTAGCGTTCTGTAGTTAGCATTAAACACCCAGTAATCGTCACCCATGTTGGTGACGTGTACCAGACCATCAATAAACAATTCATCGAGCTCGACAAAAATGCCGAAATCGGTCACTGAACTAACTGCGCCGGTAAAGGTATCGCCAATTCTGTGTGTCATGTACTCAGTTTTAAGCCACTGAATGACTGCACGACTAGCGTCTTCAGCACGCCGTTCCGTCATCGATGTTTGAACGCCAATCGATTCTGCGGAGAAAACACTCTTATTCGGCTTGTTACGTAGAATCGCGCGTAGCTCTCTATGCACGTGCAAATCGGTGTAGCGCCGTATTGGCGAGGTGAAATGCGTGTAAGACGCAAAACCCAAGGCATAATGACCTTCATTGTCGACCGCATAGCGAGCCTGCTTCATGCTGCGTAACAGTAAAGACTGTAAGAATCGTTCCTGTTCATGCCCCGCCATGCTGGCCAACACTTCCGCATAGGCACTACTTTCCGGTACTTCCGACTTGCTCAGCTGAAAACCAAACAAACCAAGCACCTGCCTAAGCTCTTGCACCTTAAGCGGGTCGGGTGTTTCATGCACCCGAAACACTCCATGATCGCTGTGCTGCTCAAGTTCGTCACCCGCACAAATATTAGCCAGCAACATCATTTCTTCAATCAGTCGATGCGCATTATTTCGATCGCGCGCGATCACCGTTTCTATCTTGCGTTGATCGTTGAACACCACCACAGATTCCGGCACTTCAAACTCAATACTGCCGCCTTGCTGACGCCGTTGGCGCAGTTTCATCGACAATGCATAAAGCAGTTTGATTGATGGTTGACATGCTGCTGGTGGCGTTTCAGCTCGCTGTTCAGAATCCGTCGCTTGGTCCAAGACGCCCAACCAACCGGCCACCTGCGTATAAGTTAGGCGTGCCTTGGAGCGCATCAATGCGGGATAAAACCGGTATTCCTCCAAAGCGCCATTCTCTTTAACCGTGATATCGCAAACAAAGCAATTTCGATTCACCTCTGGCTTTAGGGAACATAAGCCATTAGAAAGCACTTCCGGTAGCATTGGAATCACGTGACGAGGAAAATAGACCGAATTGCCACGTTCAAAAGCCTCTGCGTCCAGCGCGCTGCCAGGGGTCACATAGCTCGACACATCCGCAATAGCGACCACCAATCGATAGCCACTATCGAGCTTCTCGCAATACACCGCATCATCAAAATCACGCGCATCCTCGCCGTCAATGGTGACTAGCGGCAATTGGGTGATATCCTCTCGCCCCTGTAAATCATTCGGTTCACCGGCTGATTCATACTTGCCAATCTCGTCCAACACTTCAGTGGGCCATTGATGAGGCAGGTCGAAATTGCGCACCGCAATCTCTATTTCCATGCCGGGGTCAAGATACTCACCCATCACCTCAAGCACTTTGGCGGTGGGTTGAAAATCCCGTGTCGGTTGATCAATGATTTGAATATTGACCACCTGCCCTTCGGCAGCACCATTCCTGTTTTCCGGTGCGATGTAAAAATCCTGATTAAAGCGTTGATCCAGGGGAACCACAAAACCAATCTGCCCATCGGCAAAAAAACGCCCGGTAATGTGCGTGTTTTTGCGCTCAAGCACGGTTACCACGTCGCCAAAATGCTTGCCGCGCCGATCTTTGCCGGTAATACGCACCTCAACACGGTCATTGTGCAATACCTGCTGCATCGAGTGCTTTGGCAGGTTAACCACCTCACCACCTTCGTCAAGCTTCACAAAACCATCCCCGTCCGCCCGACCCACGATCGTTCCGGTTACACGCTTTATGGTACCCGGCGCACACCATTTGTTCTTACTAAGGCGAACCACCTGCTTCTCGTCTACTAATTGTTCAAGAACCGCAATCAATTCCAGCCGTCCAGGTTTATCATCCCGAGACAACGTTTGTGCCAAATAGCGGGTAGAGACCGCATCATCCCTGGCGTTTATCAGTTTGAGAACCGGCGTTGAACTAAGCTTGCGCCTGTCACCAACCCCGTTTTTTTTACCGCTTTTAGAGCGCTTTTTCTTCGTTGACATATTGGGGTGAGGTAGTTACATTCTCGCGCCTACCGGGTGGTGGCGCCTGTGTTAGCAATGTGGCTGGAAACATCGCTAGATTACTCTGGATCATGCACAAAGTCTCACCCTATTCACCTGAATGCCCAGGTGGCGGAATTGGTAGACGCGCTAGCTTCAGGTGCTAGTGATCGTAAGGTCGTGGAGGTTCAAGTCCTCTCCTGGGCACCATAATCAGATTCATTAGCGTCCAATAAAGTCTTTACACTTAACAACCAACCGCTTGTTCCCTTGTTTTAAAGACTATTAGCGTACAGCACTGTCTATTCACATCTGCATTTTTATGTAACACTGGATGTAACATCCAAAAATGCAAGCAAAACCACCTAAATGCCAAAATCCATTGCACCCCTCTCATCAACACAAGTTCGACAAGCTAAACCTAAATCTAGCGAGTACAGTTTAGCTGACGGAAAAGGACTGTACCTTCGCGTTAAACCACATGGCACGAAGCTCTGGTTATTCAATTACCAAAAACCCTATACCAAAAACCGCACCAACATCAGCATTGGTATTTTTCCTACTGTTACGCTTGCCCAAGCAAGGTCAACAAGGGAGAACTACAACTCAATGCTTTCAGACAATATCGACCCCAAAGAGCATCGAATTACTGAAGAGCAAAAACGAGCTGAGGCACATTCAAACACTTTTGAGAATGTATACACTAAATGGATGAAACTGAAAGAGCCGGAAATCTCGGAAACGTATTACAAGAAAATCAAGGGTCGACTCGAAAAGTACATTATCCCGAAAATCGGAAAAACTCCTATCCACAAAGTTAATGCCGTCGACACTATCGCCGCCATATCACCTGTAGCAGACGATAAAAAACTAGAAACCGTAAAAAAACTATGCGGATGGATCAATGAAATCATGGTGTACGCCGTAAATACCGGAGTCACTTTCGCCAACCCCCTAACGGGTATCGGAAAAGCATTTAACTCGCCCAAACCAACACACCTACCAACCTTGAAACCCAATGAACTGCCCGAGCTAATGAGCGCCATAGATACAGCTAGCATTAAACTAGTAACAAAGTGTCTGATCGAATGGCAGCTTCATACAATGGTGCGCCCTGGCGAAGCTGCTGGCACACTCTGGGAAGAAATTGATCAGGATAAAGCTTTATGGGACATCCCAGCCAAACGGATGAAGCAAAAGCGTCGCCACGTAATTCCGCTCTCACCTCAAGCAATCAAGATATTAAAAACTCTAAAGCCAGTTAGTGGGCATAGAAAGCATGTATTCCCATCGAACAACTCTCCGAGAAATCATGCAAACACGCAAACTGCGAATATGGCAATCAAACGAATGGGGTTTAAAGGTAGACTCGTTGCTCATGGGTTAAGAGGGCTAGCGAGCACCACTCTTAATGAAGAAGGCCTAGAGTCAGAATTAATTGAATTTGCTTTAGCGCACGTTGACACCAACAGCGTCCGAGACGCGTACAACCATGCAGAATATATAGAAAGAAGGCGTAAGTTAATGTGTTGGTGGTCCGATCATATTGAAGCAGCTCAACCATCTGTAGAAACTGAATAGTCTTACTTATAGATAGCCCCGAAGGCCACTACCAATTTATTGTCATAACTTATTGATTAGTGGTACCAATAATAAGTAATTATTTAAATGTACCAACGTTTATACCAACAACCCAAACTACACCGCAGCTAGTATTAAAATATAACCTAATCTGGTGTGTTCACATAAGGACCAAGAAGGACTTCAGAAACGATTTACTAATCTACCAAGCAGGTTTAGCGCTTAGGTATTGTGTAGGGCCGTTAACGGGGCCCCAATAGGCAAGTTGGCGAAAAAATCGCCACCTAAGTTACTCTGGAAACTCTTCGGTTCCTACCTGCGCCTGAACAAGCGGTGAGTAACGTGCCCCTGATACGGTGCTTTGGTTAATGAGTTGATCAAGGTTCTTAATGACTTGTGGCGGCAGAAGAACCTGCCCAGCATCCCAGTTTTCTTTCAGATGTTCTGTGCTGGTTGTTCCTGGTATTACATGTATGTTTTTGCCTTGTTGAAGCAACCAGGCGATTGCCAATTGTGCGGGTGTACAATCAATCTCCTGTGCCAACGCCTGATAATTTCCTAAAAGTTTCTCTTGGTTTAAGTTGAAATGCGGTTCCTGAAAACGTGGCATAGCTAACCTGATATCTTTCTCTACGAAATTTCCGGGGTTGATTTTCATATCGGCGAGAAATCCTCGCGCTAAAGGAGAAAATGCCACAAAGGCGGCACTAATTTCATCGCATGCATCTAAAACGCCAATCTCAACATTTCTACTCCAAAGTGAATATTCGGACTGGACGGCGGAGATAGTGTGCTCGGCATGTGCGCGTCGAATGGTAGCTGCGCTCATTTCTGAAAGCCCAAGTGCGTTTACCTTCCCCGCCTTAATTAGATCGGCAACTGCACCTACCGACTCCTCAATTGGAACCTCAGGATCGAGTCGATGTAAATAATAGAGGTCGATGACGTCGGTTTGCAAACGTGCCAACGACTCCTCGCAACTACGGCGAATCTGATCTGGACGGCCATCCAGCGTACGTTTACCGTCGCGCATGAAAAGTACGCCTTTGCTAACAAGAAATATTTGTTCTCGTACAGACTTAAGAAAAGGTCCAACCAGCGACTCATTTTTGCTGGCCCCGTAGAGCGCTGCCGAATCGAAATGAGTAATCCCCAGATCTAAGGCACACTGAAGTACGCGTTCGGCTTGACCTCGGGAAGGTGGTATTCCGTATGCGTGCGAAAGGTTCATACACCCCAAACCGATGGCTGGAACGGAACGATTGCCAATACTGCGTAGCTGCATAGCTAACCCAAACGTTCAAACGTTAAGTTGTTGCTCGAGATCATAAAGTACTTTGTAACAAGGAAGTACTTGATCGACGCTGGAGTTCGGGTCGCGACCTTCTCGGATAGCAGAGATAAATTCACGATCTTGTAATTCAATTCCGTTCATCGAAACATCAACGGTGGAAACATCGACAGGCTCCTCTTTGCCATTGAATAGATCATCATAGCGGGCAATATAGGTACCGTTATCACAGATATAGCGGAAGAACGTTCCGAGCGGACCGTCATTATTAAAAGATAAAGATAGAGTACAAATGGCA
>JABJKL010000109.1 GCA_018660405.1 Pseudomonadota bacterium
TGAGCGCATCAAACTTAAAACCTTGGCGATGCGAAAGCAAAACCATTATGCTAACCGAGCAAATCAACTCAATTGATGGACGGGATACTCTCTTATACTAGAACCCGATCTGTCCAAAAGGTTCTGACGACGTACAATCAGGGGTTTCGCTTAATAACTGGAAAAGAAGGTATGGGTTTTGGAGACTTCAAGCTACTCGCGGCTGTAGGCGCCTGGTTAGGATGGCAAGTATTGCCGCTGGTTTTATTATTATCTGCCACCACCGGCTCTATTATCGGCATTGCATCCATTGCCTTGAACCGTACCTCTCGCAACCAGCCAATCCCGTTTGGACCTTTTCTGGCGCTGGGCGCATTCTTGGCTCTGTTATGGGGTAAAGCAATCGTTGTAGCTTATTTGAACATATGAATTTGCGCGTCGGGCTCACGGGCGGTATTGGCTCTGGAAAAACCCAGGTATCCAACGAATTAGAAAAATTGGGTATCGACATTATTGATACAGACGATATAGCTCGGGAAATTGTTAAGCCTGGCTCACCCACAATAATCAAAATTGCTGAACACTTCGGACAACAGGCACTCACCGACACCGGTGCACTTAACCGAAACTGGATGCGCAAGCACGTATTTGAGCATGCTGAAGCGCGCGCCGAACTTGAACGAATCACCCATCCTGTTATTGCTGATATCACCGAACAGCGACTGCGTGAATCGAGCAGCGCTTATTGCGTCGCGGTTATTCCCCTGTTATTCGAATCAGAGTTTACTCATCTAATAGATCATACGATTGTAGTAGTGGCTCCTGAAGAAGAGCGAATTGCACGAGTTATGCGCAGAAGCCAACTGTCTCGCGCTGACGTACTCAAGATGATGACCGCACAAATGAGCGATGCGGAGCGAACCGCACGCGCAGACACAGTTATCCGAAACGACGGCAGTCTGGATAAGCTTGGAAAAGTAACCCGGGAGTTACACGTACAGTTACTTCGCTTGGCTGCAGGCAATTAACCTGCGTCGACAAAATTAAATTACCAGCGCTTATAACCAGGCTGCCGAAATCATCGCAACGCCTTGCCCGCCAGCCTGTCGAATATCGTCGACCTGACTCTCGGTCATGCCGCCCACCGCATAAGTCGGCAGCGAGGCCATTAACGACAGCTCGGTAAAACCGGCAAAACCTAATGTTCGTCCATCTGGATGCGAAGGCGTACTCGCCACACTTCCCACAGTTAGGTAATCGGCCCCCAAAGCCTGTGCAACCGACACTTCTGTCGCGTTATGGCACGAACAACCAAGCAGCATATCTGACGGTTTTATGTGACCTTGTTTCACAGCCAATAGCGCATTTTTTGCGCTAAGGTGAACACCTGTGATGCCAGGCATGGGTTCTAACGCAATAGCTTCGTTTAACACAATATCAATACCCGATTCCCGAGTGAGCCCGATCAACTGGCTGGCAAACAAAGAGCGTTCGTCCGCACTCATCCACGGCTCACGGATTTGCACAATGGCAGTGGCACAACGATCTACTTCTACCTTTACCCTATCGCAAATGTGGCGCACACCAAATCGCTTGACGTCGGTGATCAGTATTCGGTGAGGCAATGTTAATGCTCGAAATATTGGCTGAGTAGCCGCTAAAAATTCTCTGGCGCTAGCATGGGTAAGCGACACCCATTCGATGGCCTGGCCTTCTCTTCCATGTGGTTCACCGGCATACGACAACACTTCTAATACATGCAATCGAACTTTCCTATCTGGGTAATCGTGATCCAGGCGGATTAGAGGCTTTGTTTTTTCAACGTGAATGCCCAGCTCTTCCCCAAGCTCCCGATTCAAAGCAAGCTCTGGCGATTCACCAGACTCTAACTTACCACCAGGAAATTCCCACTTTTGGAAGTAGCGATCCCTAACCAGGCGTTGACCGACCAACACCTCATCGTCTCCCCGGCGAACAACTCCAACAGCGACTTCTATACGTGCTCTTTCAGGGTCTAAATCAGCTTCGATAGTCGGCATTAATACTTACATACTCGTGCGACAAATCGGATGTCCAAACCCTAGCAAGCTGATTGCCATCGTTAATCACCACATCAATCGTCAATTCAGGCTGATCAAAGGCACTCTGTCCGTGTGACTCCTGATAATCCGGCGCTATCTCGCCGCCTCGAACTATCGACACCTGATTAATAATAATCGACACCTTGGCCATATCAATAGCATTACCTGAGACCGGCGCACGACCGATAGCGGCAAGAATTCGGCCCCAATTGGGGTCGCCTGCAAACAATGCGGTTTTGACCAACGGCGATAGTGCGATCGTACTCGCAACAACCTTGCAGTCTTCGTAACGGGTGCCGGAGACATTGACTTCAACAAATTTTGTCGCTCCTTCGGCGTCTCGCACAACACTCTTGGCGAGCGTTTGGGTCAGCTCATTCAGCGCCTTCTGGAATAATTCAAAAGCTGGGGAATCATCACGATCTAATAGTGAAATTTTGACAGTACCTGTCGCGGTCAGACTGCATGCGTCGTTAGTGGAGGTGTCTCCATCAACGGTGATGCAGTTAAAACTCTCCATAACAGCGTGCTCCAATGCCTGTTGCAACAAGTGGGGAGCAATCGGAGCATCGGTAGCAATAAACGTCAACAGCGTTGCCATATCTGGGTGAATCATCCCCGACCCTTTGGCAATGCCCGTTAGGGTCACAAGTTCATTGTCGATACTCACTTGTAGAAATACACCCTTGGCAACTGTATCGGTGGTCATTATCGCCTTCGCTGCGGCAACCCATCCGTCCGCGTGAAGCCTTGATTTGAGCGTCGGTACTGATTCGATAAAGCGTTCCATCGGCAAATGCTGCCCAATGACGCCGGTAGAGAACGGCAGCACTTGTTCCGCCGATAGTCCCAATTCGATCGCAACCAATTCGCAGCACTGGTGTGCATTGTCAAGCCCGGTCTGGCCTGTACCGGCATTTGCATTTCCTGCATTGATCAAAAATGCACGAGGCTGTGTACTTTGATGATGGGATTTTGCAACTTGAACCGGTGCCGCACAAAATCGATTTTGGGTTTGAACCAGTGCGGTGTGGCTTCCTTCGCCAACCGTTAACAGAACCAGATCATCACGATCTGCATAACGAATTCCCGCCGCACAAGTCGCCATCTGCACCCCATCGATTGACGGCAGTTGAATGACGTTTTCCAATCCTACTGACATTTCACAAATTCAACTCAAGTTAACTTACCGTGGCACTGTTTATATTTCTTCCCAGACCCGCAAGGGCATGGACTATTTCGGCCTACTTTTGGTTGATTGCGCACAAGCGGATGCCGCTTTGGGGCTCCTTCTGACGAGCGACGACCCACTTGCGCGCTGCCTACTGGAGGTGGTGGGGACGGCTCTTGAGGTTCTCCAGCCTGTGGATGCAGTAACTGCATATTTTTCTGCTGTGCTTCGCGGCGCTCTCGCTCTGCGCGTTCTATGTCATCTTCCTCCCGCATTTTCACTCGACACAGGAACATAACGACTTCACGTTTCACCCGATCAAGCATCGCGGTGAACATTTCAAATGCTTCGCGCTTGTATTCCTGCTTGGGGTTTTTTTGTGCATAACCGCGCAAACCAATACCTTGACGCAAATAGTCCATCGCTGAAAGATGCTCTTTCCACTGCGCATCGAGCACTTGCAAGGTTATCGACTTTTCGAGATGACGCATAAGATCATCTCCAAGCTGCTTGCGCTTGAGCGCGTACGCTTGATCGACATGTTCGACCAACTTATCTCTCAGTTTCTCCTCATGCAAGGTCGTATCGTTTGCAAGCCACTGCCGAACGGGAGCAGGCACACCAAAATCCTTTTGAAAATCCTGTTCCAACTGCTCAAGATTCCACTGCTCTGGCAAGCTGTGTGGTGGAATACTTATGTCAATAACCGTGTGAACAACTTCTTCACGCATTTCTGCAACGTTCTCGGACACGTCAGCGATAGCCATAAGTTCCCGACGTTCACCATAAACCAGTTTTCGCTGTTCATTGGCAACATCATCGTATTCCAGTAGTTGCTTACGGATATCAAAGTTTCGGCCTTCAACCTTGCGCTGTGCATTCTCGATCGCTCGAGTTACCCACGGGTGTTCGATGGCTTCTCCTTCCTCCATGCCCAGCTTTTGCATCAAGTTCGAAATACGGTCAGAGCCAAAAATCCGCATTAA
>JABJKL010000190.1 GCA_018660405.1 Pseudomonadota bacterium
CCTATCAATTATCAGCTTAGCTTATGTTAAATTATTTTTGCAAAAGTACTCACGAATTAGCAATTAGATATAGCTTGCTGTTATTTTTCGTCTGGTTACAGAGCATGTAAAGATACTAGTGTAGTGTATTAAACAAACGTATGTATCAGCGAGATGACAAGCGGTCATATACTAGGCGCGCCTCGCCGCGAATGACGAGTCCTTCACAAGAGGCGCAACAACGTAGATGATTGCTTGCCATCGCGCCCGAAGGGAGCCCCCCAAATAACCCAATCCATCGTTGCAGCTTTTACAAAGGGAGCGACCATTCGCTGCAAGCTGCGCCTCGACTTGGGTTATTTGGGGAACTCTGATTCATACGTTTGTTTAATACACTACACTGACAAAACAGCAGCGTTACGTTCATTGCTGAATCGGCTTCTCTTCATCCTCATCTGGTTTTACCAACATATGACCACAGCCACATCTGTTGGCCCAATATTCCCAGGCACGCCAGGTTTCTGGCGAATAGGGCTTATAGCCCCGGTTCCGTGCATCAATTTCGCCTTGAGACAAGGACTTCATACCCCCTCCCAATCGTAGTGCACCAGTGAGGGCACGGGCATTTCTTGGTAAATATATCGCCATACGTACAGCTTCAATCAATGATCGGGCAGCAGATGCAAACCCATGCCCCCGCATCAAAGCAACATTATTATTTGCCAGGGTCTTGGCCAGATCGTCTGCCTGATCCATATTCGTAACCAGTAAATTTGTTTCACCAAACTTATCGGCGATGTCCCACACGGGTACGTCAGCCCCGATAAAGCTACCTGAATGAATTACCGGTCGCAGTGGTGTGCCATTTGCAATACCAAATGGCAAGATATCTTCAGCATGGGCATGAACTGTCGAAAGCACCTCAGGCCGGGCTTTCAGTATGGCCGCATGGATAAACCTTTCAAGATAGAGTGGGCGCGCCTCTTCATCGACAGGATTACCATCCATATCCAACTCAACGATATCCTCAGCTGTTACCATTGCCGGTGAAAGTGACCGCGCAATAAAGAATGTATTTGGATTATCCGGGTTTCGTATTGTGATATGACCATAGGCGTCAACAACCTCTTCCCTGGCAAGGATACGGTTTGCAATAACGAGATCATTTATAGCTATGTCTTTCTGTTTCATCGCGTTTTAATTTCCCACTGGCTGTATAGTTAATTACTTAAATTCATGTTGAGATATCCTGAATTCGTGCCTTGATTCGCTCTATCGCTAATGTCTATCGTTTTTGATGATTTCATGAAATGATTATCACCTAACGCAAGCCAGCTTGTCATTACCGGTAGAAGAGTTCAACAAGTGACAACGAAACATGAGGAGCAAGCAATGACGGGCGAACGCTTTAAAGTAGCAATTGTTGGGGGTGGTATCGGAGGTTTGTTCACCGCTAATGCACTCATCAAGCAGGGTCTGGCGGTAACGGTCTATGAGCAGGCGCCAAAGCTCGGCGAGGTAGGTGCCGGCATATACCTGACCCCAAACAGTGTCCGTCACCTGCAGCGGCTTGGTCTTGAATCATCTGTGAAGAAGTATGGTGCCAGAGTGGGCGCGGACTCCCGCTATTATCGCCACGATGGTTCCGAGATCGCACCCGTTCAGGTAACGGATTCGTCGGGCTGGAATGCCACCTTCGGCATGCACCGCGCCGACATGATCGATCTCCTGGCCGAACCGCTGCCTCAGGGTGTAGTTCAAACCGGCCATGAATGTACCGGCTTCGAACAGGATGGCGATGTGGCGCGGGTGACGTTTGCCAATGGCAAGGTCGCCGAGGCGGGCATTGTCATCGGTTGCGATGGCATACACTCGGCGCTGCGTCCCGTCGTGGTTCCGCCCTCGGTACCCGTATTTTCCGGCTCAGCCGCCTATCGTGGCGTGATAGCACGGAAACTCCTGCCCGATTGGCCGGCTGATGTCTGGCGCATGTGGCTCGGTGAGGGGAAACACTTTCTCGTCTTTCCCTTGAGGGCAGGCACACTGTTGAACTTTGTCGGCTTCGTTCCGGGTGACACGGAGATCAAGGAATCATGGACAGCACCCGGCGATCCTGACTTGCTGCGCAAGGAATTTGCGGGTTGGGATCAACGCATAGAAAAATTACTGGGGCATGTGGAACAAACTTTTCGTTGGGCGCTCTATGACCGTGACCCGTTGCCCACCTGGACGAAAGGTCGGCTCACCCTGCTGGGTGACGCCGCCCACGCCATGCTGCCGCACCTGGGGCAAGGCGCCAATCAGTCAATGGAAGACGGCATGGCGCTGGCGACGATCCTGGCGGGGGTAACGCGCGAAACCGCACAAGCGGCACTGGTTGCCTATGAAAACCTGCGCCGCCAGCGGGTGGCCGACGTTCAACTCGGCGCACGGAAAAACGGTCTCCGCTACGATTCCATCGGTACCAGCATCAGTGACCGCGACGTAGAAATCGTCGCCCACGCCAGTTTCCGCAAGTCCATTTACGACTACGATGTAGTGCGGGAAGTGGCCCGCCCGCAATGATCAAATCGAAAGGGTAGTGCAGGCTTGTCGTAAGTTTGTCTGGCCCTAGAGTGCTACTTGAGCAGCATGGATCATTTGAATTAACTAACCCCAAACTTCCTCGGCGACTTCACGGATAAGATCGAACTTGGCCCGTTGGTCATCCACGCTCACCAGATTGCCAACGGCGTTAGACGAAAAGCCGCATTGGGGCGACAACGCCAACTGATCGATATCGACATATCGAGAGGCCTCCTCGATCCTTTGTTTTAGCTCGTCCTTGCTTTCCAAACTGCCCTGTTTAGTAGTCACAAGGCCGAGCACGATCATCTTCGATCCCTTGGGCACAAACCGCAATGGCTCGAAGCCGCCCGAACGGTCGTCGTCATATTCCAGGAAAAAACCGTCCACATCGGTCAGGTTGAACAATTTATCCGCCACCGGCTCGTAGCCGCCCTCAGCGAACCACTGGCTCTTGGCGTTGCCCCGGCACAGATGGATGCACACCGCCATGTTTTCGGGTCGACCTTCGATAGATTGATTGATCAGCGCCGCATACATCTCCGGCAGCTCATCGGGATCCTCGCCCAGAGTTCTCGCGTTCTCGCGCATTTTGGGGTCACACAGATAGGCCAAATTGGTATCATCAAACTGCACGTAATTACACCCCGCCGCCCCGAGATCCGCCAACTCCTCACGATACAATCGGGACAGATCGGCGAAGAAGTTCGCCATTTCCGGGTAGGTACCCTTGTCTATAGCATCACGACCACCCCGAAAATGGGTCATAGTAGGTGAAGGCAGCGTGACCTTTACCGGCAAATCTGTGAGTAAGCTGGTATATCTGTAGTTGGCGATCTCGATGCCGCCGTCAGGGCGGTCAATTTTGCCGTTAATATAGGGAATAAAGGGCATCTGCTTGTCTTCACCGGCCTTGTGGTCCTCGCCCAACTGCACCGCCTCGTCAAAATCCCAGTTCGAGCTCACGTTCTTGATCTGGCTGATAAAATCCACATGAAAGCTCTCGCGCCGGAATTCGCCATCAGTGACCGCTTTAAGACCGCACTCCTCTTGTAGTTTTACCACTTCCTTTATACAGTCGTCTTCATGGGAACGCAGCTCTGCGGCGCTGATCTCGCCAGCTTTGAATTTTTCACGCGATACTAGCAAGGCCTCAGGCCGCAACAGGCTTCCCACATGGTCATAGCGGAAAGGTGGTCTGGTTCTCACGGTCATTATGTTTGCATCCTCCGGATTTTTGTTTGGGTCAATTTTACTCCAAATGCCACTGTACACAATTATCCGGCCCGCAGACCATTCGTTCTTTAAAGAATCGTATGACTTCTATGCGAGACGTTTCTACCAACAATACTGATCACGTATAATTAACCAAAATAAGCATTTAACGAAGGTAGCATGCTGCCCAGTATATAAATCCATACACAGGAGCTATTCAATGAAAATTATTATGGTCGGCAATGGTGCCTTTGCAAAAAAACATCTCGATGGCTTAAAAAACATCGACGATGTCGAAGTCATTTCCATTGTCGGTCGGCGCCCTGAAGCAACCCAGGGCATCGCTGAACAATATGGCATCTCTCATTCAACCACGGATTTAGCCGAAGCACTGGATCAGCCAGGTGTTGAAGCCGCTATTCTCACCTCTCCCACACAGGTTCATACCGAACAAGCCATCCAGTGCATGCAAGCCGGCAAGCACGTTGAAATTGAAATACCGATGTCAGATTCACTTGCGGACGCCGACGCTATTTGCTCAATGCAAAAAGAAACCGGCCTTGTTGCTATGGCAGGTCATACGTGTACCCCGTCAGCACTAGTTGGACAGTTTAAGGTGATTGTTTAAGAGAGAGTTTTCGTTCATCGCTAACCCAAGAGGAAACGATGATGACTTATTCTAAATCAACGAAACGCAGTGCTGAGAAAACGGTACGAGATATTCGC
>JABJKL010000183.1 GCA_018660405.1 Pseudomonadota bacterium
CCGAAACCTACGATGACGCGGGCCAAGGTGGCTTTGAAATCAGAACCTTTATCGCTACTGCTGCAGCTGCTAGAGGAGCCAAAGCCAATGTGCACTTCTACGCACCGATCCCCATATTTGCAGTTGGTTGCACCTGTGCCAAATTCGAACTGTAAATGATTTAACTCAAACTGATTTTGGAAAATTATGAAGCTGGCTACGGTCCGACAAAACGATAAAACGATGCTTGTTGCGCAGTTGGGAGAGGGTTATTTACTGCCAATACCTCCTGATATCTTTTCTGACAACTTGTCCATTAGCCTGAAAACGGTTATCCAAGGCGGTGAAGCTTCTCTAAAGAAGTTGGAAGCTTTCGTAAAAATAAATGCTTATACACATAAAGATGATCTGATTCCAGAATCTGAAGTCATTTGGTTGCCGCCAGTGGTCGATCCGGGGAAAATCTGTGGTGTTGCCATGAATAACTCAGCCAGCAATGCGCGCAAGATCAGTGCGCCAAATCACCCAGCATTTTTCCTGAAACCTGCCTCTTGCTTGATAGGACATGGACAGGAAATATCACTGCGCAGCTATTACGGCAGCGTTCACCCGGAGCCAGAATTGGCAGTTGTTGTCGGCAAAATAATTCGAGACGTTGAGCCTGAGCAGGTGTCGTCGATGTTGTTTGGTTACAGCATCTTCAACGACATCACTGGCAACGGCATGCGCTCGGAAGATTTATTTCGCTACTACGCCCTTTACCCGAAAAAAGACAACGCTGATGAAGTTGAAAAGGTTGAGCAGCATTTATCTTACGCAGCAAGATATAAAGGTACCGATTGTTTTGGGGTGTTGGGCCCCTGGGTAGTCACGTCGGATGAAATATCTAACCCAGATGATCTCTCTGTTACTTGCACAGTGGCGGGCGAGCGAGTGGCTGACGACAACACTAAGTACTATAACTACAAGGTCGCGGAGATCATCAGCTTTATCAGCAATTTTCATACACTTCATCCCGGTGATATCGTTTCGATGGGTACCGCGTTTAAGCCGGGAGCGACAAGAAAGTCTATTCATCATGCCAACTTTCAGACCGTCGGCGGCCCTGTACGTATCGAAATTGAACGTCTGGGTGTACAAGAAAATCCCGTGGCGGTAGAGCAAAGAGATTTGGGTCGATGGCGAATGACTTAGAAAGACTAAATCGAATGGAAACTCTGCATCAGTTGGAGACTCTGAATGCAGAATTCTGTTATTTCCTCGACCACAATATGCTCGATCGCTTGCTAAATTTGTTCAGCGACGATGCTTATTACTCACATGGTCCGCGGGTGTCACTGGGCAAGCAGCAGATTCGTGATGTGTTTGAGAACCGCAGTGCAGATGGTGATCGAACCGCTAGGCATGTGCAGTCTGGGTTGCGCATTGAGCTAACTGGTGATCAAGCGGCGAAAGGAGAAAGCGTCTGCATAACTTTTGCGGCGGATGGATCTGCACCTATTCAATCAACTGAAGTCCATTTAGTCGCCGACTTTTCCGATGAGTATTCTCTGGGGGAAGATGGGGAATGGCGAATCGCCAGACGCGAAATTACGCGAGTATTTATTTCCCCAGGTAATACTGGGCCTGTGTCCTATTCAGGTGGCTCTCTAGATAGCTAAGAGCGCAGCTGATGATATTCGACTTTTTGAAATGAGGAAATATGCATGTCTTCTGCCTTAGTTTGTGCCTCTCATAGCCCGTTACTGTATTGTTTTGATAAAGCTCCCGAAGATTGGGAAGCGATTCAGCGGGGCTTTAAAGAGGCAAGGTCTTTTGTCGAAGAATTTGACCCAGAGCTGGTATTTGTTTTTGGTTCGGATCATTTTAACGGCTTTTTTCTAAACCTAATGCCTTCGTTTTGTGTAGGCTTTTCTGCTGAAGCGACAGCTGATATTGGCGGTTTTTCAGGAGCACTAGACGTACCTGCTGATATTGCATTCTCAGCGGTTGAGCATCTTCAGTCAGAGGGCGTTGACCCTGCGGTGTCTTACCAAATGACGGTAGACCACGCGTTTTCGCAAACGATTGAACTTATGATGGGTAGTTTGAATGCAGTGCCAACAATACCAATCTTTATCAATTGCATTACAAAGCCATTTGTACCCTTTAAGCGCACACGTTTACTTGGTGAGTCTTTGGGTCGGTTTGCCAAAGGTTTAAACAAGCGTGTGCTCTTTTTGGCCTCAGGGGGGATGTCTCATCATCCACGTAGGTACTACCCAGTGTTTGGCGAGGCGGAAGAGTCGGTCACAGCTTTGCAGCTCTCTGGTGGACGATTAAAGCAGTCGATGTCGTCACAACAATGCTTAGACCGCTTGGAGACCATGCACGAAGAAGGTGCCAAGATGATTACGCGTGGTGAGCGCACTGCTGCGGATATGCGGTTGAGCAAAGAAAGTGACGATAGGTTTTTAGACGTGCTTTTGGGCGGACGAATCAAAGAATTCGATAGTTGGAACCAGGATGAGCTAGTCGAGCAAGGAGGCATTGGTTCAATGGAGCTTCAGGCCTGGATTGCCGCCACCGCAGCACACAAAGAGTTTGGGGGAAGTAACCCAAGCTTAGATCTGTATTCCGTTGCGCCTGAGATTGGTATTGCATGCGGGATTGTTCATTCATAGTCGCCCACGTTCAGAATAGACTGACGTCAGTTGCAACTTGATTACCGGTGTTAGTTTTACTTAAAAGTTGTTTTTATGTTGTGTGCTATGCCTCTTTCGTCTTGCCATTTTCCATCTCCAGACACATTTATTGTGTCTTGATGAAGTGGTCCGTTAAACTGGGGTCAGACCAACAAGCAGACATTCGGTCAGTGAAACATCTACTTTATATGCTGTTATGCTCTGATGTGCTTTGATTTCGAAAAATAGGGTGTCTATGCTCCATTACCACTTAGGCAATAGAGAGGGGATTAGCTATGGGTAAAGAAATACTGAAGGTTCTTTTCGTGCTTGTACCGATACTCCTGCAAACTCAGGTTGCGCACGGGCATCATTCATTTGCGACTCATTACGACACATCCAATATCGTCGAGGTCAGCGGCGTTCTTTCGAGCGTTAAGATGCGCAGCCCGCACTCATTTTTTGATGTTGAGGTAATCACCAACGATGGCAAAAAGGAAATCTGGGAAGTCGAAGCCCATGCAGCGCCCATTCTCCGCCGCCTCGGAATTTCCCAGGACACTTTGGAAGTCGGGGACTTGGTCAGCTTTCGAGGACCCCGCAGTCGGCGCCCTGAAAAATTGCTGCTATTTGGCGCCGAAATCAACACGTCGAGCGGCGAACTATTCGAGACGCTCAACTCCATCCGCAGGGCTCCGGACTACGCAATATCCGATACGCGTGAGGGTATTACGGGTATAGATAGGCTAACCGGAAAATGGATGACATTCATCAGCGGCCAGAAAGTGTCTGAGTCGCCGCTGCCACTCAACCAAGCTGGCCTGCAAGCACGCGAAAATTTCAATGCACTCGTTAACTCATCCTCGGAGTGCATTCCATCCAATCTACCCTCACTTTTGATGATCCCGTACGTTTATGAAATATCCCGTGATGGAAACAATATAGATATTTTTCACGAGTACGCGAAGGTCCGTCGGCCTCTAACACTGGGTTCCAGCGTGCCCAATGTTACCGACCTGGAGTACGGCAAGCGTATCGGCCGATACGAAGATGAAGCGCTGATTATCGAATCAGATGGCTTTCCCGCAATGTCCGCCGGGCTTGCATCGGGCTGGGAACCCAATGGCAATGGTGCTGATATACCGTCCAGCACACAAAAGACACTGGTTGAACGATACACCGTCAATAATGACGGATCTATTTTGACTGTTGATTACACAGTAAACGATCCTGCCTACCTACTCGAACCCTATACGGCAAAAATTATCTGGTACCGCATGCCGTTTGACTCACCGATTTATGATTTCACTTGTGATACAGAGATTGCATCGCGATCGACCCAAAATGCGGCAGTGCTAAAAAAGTAAGGAAAATCAGTCACGACAGCAGAGAAATTTATCTCTTTATAAGTAAGGCTGGAATATTAGTACCTGAATTAACCCTATGGTTGAAATCGCAGTTATAACGGTCATTGAGCACTGCCCACCTATTGCGGCAAGGGGGTCTACAATTTAGTAGATTGGTCGTCTCTGTTATAAAACAAAGTGTGTTATTTTGGTTATATTTTAACTGTTTGTGATGTTGTGGCCTGTTACGCATATGTTGTATTAACTCTGGAGGTTCGCTGTGAAGGAAACAATTGAATCGATAATTGTTGCTGTTTTTTTAGCTGTTGGAGCTGTGCTTGTTCAGCCAGTATGGGCACACCATTCAAGGGCTAATTTCCAACTTGATAACCGTGTTGAAATGAGCGGAACCGTGACCAGATTTCGATGGGGTAATCCCCACATCTATTTTGATATGAAGCTAGAGAATGGCGACAGTTGGTTAATTGAAGGTCATAGCGTACCCGGGGCTCGGGGCTTGGGGTGGTCGAAGGGTACGATTGAAGTTGGCGATCACGTAAAGATCGGTGCTTTTCAAGAAAATAATCAAGACAAAAAATTCGCCTTGATCGATTGGGTTGTAACCGATGACGGGGTCGCTCTCAGGGCTTTTCCGGGTTCTATTGTGCCTGAGGAGTATGCGGCATCTGGTCAAACTTCCGGCAGGGGTGCAGGGCAGGAAGAATTAGAGCCATCAAATAATTTTACTGGCACTTGGGGTAACGATTTGCGTGGGCGAAACCTACTTAACGGCAGTGCTTTTGATGCGCCGAGCGGACTTCCTTTGACTGAATTGGGTGCCCAACAGCAGGCGGCATACAAAGACGAGAACAACCCAAATTTTGCCTGTATCCCATCTGGGTTTCCTAAAATACTGAATGGCCCTTACGGATTTCGATTTGATCAATATGCGGATCGTATTGAAATGTTAAGGGAACACCAAGATGTGCGTTGGACTATTTGGCTAAATGGAGCAGACGTGCCTGATGATTTTAAGCCGAGTCGAGTAGGTTTTTCATCCGGCAGCATGGAGGGCAATAATATTTTGGAATTTACTACTACTGGTTTTACACACGAGCCATGGGGCGGGTTTCGTGGTATCGATTCCAGCGATCAAAAAGAAGTTACGGCCAAGTTTGAATTACAACCGGACGGCCTGTCGATAAACTACACCTATACATTTACCGATCCGGTTTATTTCACTGAGCCACGAACGGTTAACGGCAGAATGCGTAAGCAGGCAGACCGTGAGTTTACCGAGCCACCTTGCGACCCAGAAATAAGTTCCATGCATATTGATGCCGGTTAAAACGTGTTTTTCTACAATGCTTTCATTGGCTGCCTAGTTGTTTATCTATTCACCTCCACCGAGGCTCTGAAACTGTTGTAGCAGTACCCCCTCCTCGGCTGTTAGTGGTTCACCGCTACTGCGTTTGGCCATAGTCGCTTGCATCTGCATCTTATCGACACTCTCCGGTGGCTGCGCGATCGCGCCGAAACTCTTTTAGTAGTGCTCCTTCTTCGGCTGTGACAGCCAACGTGGTCAGACTCCATTGAACAACGAAATGTCCGCTTTGAGTATTGGAATGCCCCTATTTTGGCGGACACTCATATACTTTAAATTAAAGCTTATGAGGAAGACCAATGAAACGACAACGATTTGCTGAAGAATTCAAGCAAGAAGCGTTTAAACAACTAGTGGAACGAGGCTATTCAGCCTCTGATGTCTCCAAACGCCTGGGTGTATCAGTGCAGAGTTTGTACAAATGGGTGAAGGATTATTCACCCAATCCCGTTCAACGTTATGAAGCCGAATTGAAGGAGGTTCGCCGAGAGAATTTGAGGCTCAAAGCAGAACTTCAACGAGCCAGGGAGGAGTGGGCAATCCTATTCGGAAGCTTTGGATCAGTTGCATCGATCTAGTATTTAACTTAACATGTTAACAATAGGCAGGCAATATTGATATGATGCAACCGCCGCCGCTGCGATTTACAGCGTTACTCCGGAAGTTGCCTTTAATGCCTGATGATCGAATTGTAAATTAGGGCAACTAGAAATGGAGAGTTATTTGCAAGTATTGAATTGTCATCCATTGCTTAAAACTTTAAGCGTCTAAGCCAGAAAATGGATCAACAAATCCCGCAGCCTATTCACCCAAGTGAGTGGCCCCCAGTGCTCTCCAATATCATTGAAGACATGCATGGCGACCCGATTAATGTGCATAGATTGATGGCGAACAATCCAGCTTTATTAGAAGCATGGTGGCCTTTCAGAAATCATTCCGTTCTTGGTGGCACCTTGGGCCAACGGAACGCTGAGCTTTTGATTCTCCGACTTTCAGTTCATATGGAGTGCTGGTACGAGTGGGGATCCCACGTGGATCGAGCAACAAAAATTGGTATTGAAAGGAATGAGATTTTAGGGTTACTGAAACCTGATTTGGATCAGCAATGGCCGGAAGGTGAGAGGGTCCTAATTCTGTCGGTCGATGAGTTGATGACTCGTAAATATCTTGGCACTGAAACCCGTACATTGCTTGAAGAGCACTTCGATACCAACCAAATTATGGATCTCATCGCGATTCATGGCATGTATATGATACTGGCGGCTATGTTGAAAACTTGGGATTTGTCTTTGGATTCCAAAGCGCTGGAATCAATTTTCGATATCACTAGTGAAGTTGATTTTCTCAGGTCGGCTGAGCTCTTTAATATGCAAAGTTAGCCTGAAGGAAAGATTTGTTAGTGAGATTTGATATCGTTAAGGGGGTGCGAGATCCTCTGAATAGAGGTAAAAGAATTTGTGCTAGGCATGCATTTCGCATAACTTTGGTGATAAATTTTATAGGGGGTACAAACGAATGAAGACATATATTTCGCTGGTTATAGGCTTTTTACTACTCCACTCAGCCGGGGTTACAGCGCACCATTCTCACGCTAGCCTAAATGCCGAGGATGTACGACAGCAATCCGGTGTAGTCACCAAATATTCTTGGCGTATGCCGCACGTATTCATAAAATTGGAAGGACCAAACGGCCGAGGCGAATTGGTCGATTGGACAATTGAGCTTTTACACCCGGCCGGCATGGCCGAACGTGGATGGAGCAAAGACAGCCTAAAGCCAGGTGAGCGAATTATCTGGGAAGGTAGCATGGACATCGACCCAAACCGCTATTACTCAGGGTTAGCTTGGGCCGAAAAGGCGGATGGTACACGGCTGGAAAATACGAGATCAAATACCGGCGTGCCAATGCCAGTTGAACCCTCTACTGACTTCACCGGCATGTGGGTCCGCGATCAACGGGTAGGATTCACCTACTACCCGCTCGAAGATTGGCCGTACACCGCATTTGCACAAGAGAAGGTTGACGCTTTTAGTGAGACCCAAAACCCGCAATTTAACTGCGAAGATCCTGGGCCGCCTAAGTCAACTCAGCTACCTTACCCGATTCTTATCTCCCGGCCAGACTCAGGCACTGTGGTTCTTGACTACGACATGCGTGACCAGCAACGGGTGCTGCAACTGGATCGTGATCTAGTGCCTGGATCGCCATCCAAAGTCGGACAATCTAAGGCTTGGATGGAGGGAAATGAACTTGTCGTAGAAACAAGCAATTTCGTTGCTGATGCTTGGGGTAGTTATACCGGTGTAGACTCAAGCGATCAAAAGCACTTGATCGAACGCCTCTCGTTAATCGAAGGTGGCAATACGCTACGTATTCAGATGACCCTGACAGATCCGGTGTTTCTCACCGAGCCGGTGCAAATCGACTATTACATGAGAAAAATACACGCACGAGAGTTATTACCTGCGAACTGCAGTTTAGAAGCGGCTCGCCTA
>JABJKL010000022.1 GCA_018660405.1 Pseudomonadota bacterium
ATGTTCGCCACCATTGATAATATTCATCTGCGGCACAGGCAACAAGAGCACATCATTTTCAAATAAATTTGCGTAGTGCTGGTACAAGGGTATATCAAGCGATGCCGCAGCGGCTTTGGAGGCCGCCAGCGATATCGCCAAAATAGAATTGGCACCCAATCTACCCTTATTATCCGTGCCATCCAAATCCAGCATGATGCCATCCACCTCGTGCTGATCTAGAGCATCTACTCCATATAAGGCTTTCGCTAACGGTCCGCTAGCATTTGCGACTGCCTTTGTTACCCCTTTACCCAGGTAACGGGCATTGCCATCGCGTAACTCCAGTGCCTCCAATGATCCCGTAGATGCACCTGAAGGTACCGCAGCACGACCAAACGAGCCATCGTTTAGCACAACATCAGCTTCAATCGTGGGATTTCCTCGCGAATCTAGTATTTCGCGAGCTATGATAGATTTAATCGACGACATATCCGGGCCTTTAAAGAATCGTGATCTGTACTCAAACAGATTTGGCGCAGGAATCTATACTTTTTAGCGTGCCAAGTAAACTACCTAATTCATCCAACGGCCATGCATTGGGTCCGTCACTTTTCGCCTGCTCTGGATTCGGGTGCGTTTCCATAAAAATACCCGCGACACCAACCGCTACTGCCGCTCGTGCCAGCACGGGCACAAACTCGCGTTGCCCTCCAGAGCTGCTACCTTTTCCACCAGGTAACTGAACGGAATGCGTAGCATCAAACACCACCGGGCAATTTGTTTCTCGCATAATCGCAAGTGAGCGCATATCAACCACCAAATTGTTATAACCAAAACTGGCGCCACGTTCGCACACAGAGATATTACCTTCACCACCGGCCTCGATCGCTTTTTCAACGACCTGACTCATTTCAGGCGGCGAAAGAAACTGGCCCTTTTTAATGTTCACCGGCTTACCACAAGCGCCAACCGCTTGAATCAAATCAGTCTGCCGACACAAAAAAGCCGGTGTTTGTAGCATGTCCACCACCGCAGCCACCGCCTCAACTTGCTCGGGTGTATGAACATCAGTCAATACCGGCAGGCCGGATCGTTCACGCACTTCCGCTAAAATATCCAGACCTTCTTCAAGCCCTGGACCGCGAAAAGAATGCCGTGACGTGCGATTGGCTTTATCGAAAGAAGACTTATAAACAACGGGGATTTCCAACTCACCACAAATATTGGCAATTCGAGCGGATGTTTCGAGCGCAAATTCACGCGATTCGATCACACACGGACCTGCTATCAGAAACAGTGGTTTGTCATTACCGACTTCAAAATTTTCGATTTTCATATGACTTTAGTAGTCCGCGCTAAGCGACTCTCAGAATGCATGCGTGCCGCTTCTATATAACCGGCAAATAGCGGATGCCCATCACGGGGTGAGGAAGTGAATTCTGGGTGGAACTGACAAGCTACAAACCAGGGATGATCTTTCAGCTCTATCATTTCGACCAAATCATCCTGAGAAGTACCGCTAATCACCAGTCCAGCGTCTATGAGCTGCTTACGCAGAGTATTATTAAATTCATAGCGGTGACGATGACGTTCAACAATCTCATCGGCTCCATAAACCTTCCGTGCCAACGTGCCCTTACTCAAATTACAAGTCTGGCCACCCAAACGCATTGTCCCCCCGAGATCTGAATCGGCACCGCGCTGTTCCACCTGCCCATCTTCATCCGTCCATTCGGTAATCAAGCCAACCACGGGGTACGGAGTATCTTGCTGAAATTCGGTACTATGAGCCCCATCCATGCCTGCGATGTGGCGTGCATATTCAATAACCGCAACTTGCATGCCGAGACAGATACCCAGGTACGGAATATTGTGCGTTCGGCCATATTCAACCGCCAAAATCTTGCCTTCTATGCCACGCTCGCCAAAACCACCGGGCACCAGAATCGCGTCAGCGTTCTCAAGCACAGCTGTGCCGTCACTCTCTAAACTTTCGGAATCAATATAAGTGATGTTGACCTTGGTCAGTGTCTTCGCTCCCGCATGAAATAAAGCTTCAGTAAGTGACTTGTACGACTCGGTCAAATCAACATATTTGCCGACTAATGCTACGGTAACTTCGCCCGTTGGGTTCGCTCGGTTATGAACCACTTGATTCCACTCGGTCAAGTTAGCGGGAGGAACGTCAAGACCTAACTTTTTAACAACTAATTCGTCTAAACCCTGCGCATGATATAACGCCGGAATTTCGTAGATATCGCCAACATCAACACCCGAAATAACTGCGCTTTCCTCAACATTGGTAAACAGCGCTATTTTGCGGCGCTCTTTGTCGCCTAATGGCTCGGCAACCCGACAAAGCAATACGTCCGGCTGAATACCAATACTGCGCATTTCTTTTACCGAATGTTGTGTCGGTTTGGTTTTAATTTCCTTGGCAGCCACCAGGTAAGGTACCAGGGTTAAATGCATATACAGCACATTCTCTGCACCCATATCAATGCGCATCTGACGAATGGCTTCCAAAAATGGTAGTGACTCAATATCGCCGACGGTACCACCAATCTCAACCATGGCTACATCAGCATCACCCGCACCGTTAATGGTGCATTTTTTGATCTCGTCGGTGATATGCGGGATCACCTGAACGGTGCCACCCAAATAATCACCTCTACGTTCTTTACGAATCACTCGTTCGTATATTTGCCCGGTGGTAAAGTTATGCTGTTTGGATAATCGAGTTCGAACGAACCTCTCATAATGCCCAAGATC
>JABJKL010000147.1 GCA_018660405.1 Pseudomonadota bacterium
ATTGTCCGGATTAAGCCAAAGCACTTGATCATGGCCTTCGCCTATTGCTACGTTTGTGGCGAGCAATGAAGCAGCATAATTGCCACCGGTTTTTACGTCGCCGGTACCACCCATTGCCGAGCGGCAGGCACCGCGCTCAACTTTTACCCGCATTGTGCCAGCATGAAAAATTTCTGACGGGCTCGCTAAAACGTAGAACTCGTAATTTTTAGATGCAGCCAGGCCAAGGTCGTGGTCGACGCCAATCAAGAACGGTCGCAAATAGAGTGCAGAGCCCGAATGGCGAGGAATAACCGGCTTGCATACACGGGTGAGCTCCTCAACGCCGCGCATAAAAAGTTCTTCTGGTACTTGGGTCATACACAAACGGTTAGCGGAGTAGTTCAATCGCCGTGCGTTGACCTCTGGGCGAAATAATTGCGGCTCGTCGGATGAAACCCAATACGCTTTAAGCCCTTCAAATATTTGTTGTGCGTAATGTAATGCTTTGGATGCGGGGTCCAGTTGTATGGGACCGTAGGGAAGCATTTCACCCTTATCCCAGTCGCCGTCGGCGCAGCGCGCACGAAACATAATCGGCGCCTTGATGCGACCAAAGCCAAGGCGCTCCGGCAAGGCCATTTCGCTGATTTTTTTAACCAGCTCGGATGATACAGACATGTGCATTTTTTAACTCAAACTCGCTACGGATTTAACTATTCATGTAACTATGAATATAATTATAAATAGAACTATGATTTTAGCCAGGTTGCCAAATAATGTAACCTGACAAACTTCGGATAATAATCATTCCATACTTTGGGCGGCTTGGATAGAGCTTGAAACAGTTTCATCCGAATGGAAGATCGAATACATACGTTTGTTTAATACACTACACTAATGCCTCGCCAAAATATAAAACCGGTAGTAATGGACGTTTATCGAAAAATCGCCGAATTGCGTAAGGCTCTTCAAAGAGAGAGAACTGCTGCCAGGCAAATAGCATTGGTTGCCACCATGGGAAACCTTCACAAAGGGCACCTTGAGTTGATTCGATTGGCCAGAGAGCATGCGGATGTTGTAGTCGCGAGTATTTTTGTTAATCCCTTGCAGTTCGGTTTAAACGAAGATTGGGAGCAGTACCCGCGAACCTTTGACGAAGATTGCAAAAAACTACTATCGGAAGGTTGTGATTATTTGTTGCACCCGGATGAACGCGAGATGTATCCCAACGGTATGGCGGAACAAACGCGTGTTTTTTGCTCAACAATGACCGATGTCTGGTGCGGAGCGAGTCGCCCAGGTCATTTTGAGGGTGTGACAACAGTGATAACAAAATTGTTTAACATCGTACAGCCAGACATCGCCGTGTTCGGCGAAAAGGATTGGCAGCAGCTGGCGGTAATTCGCCGTATGGTGGCTGATTTATGCGTACCCATTGATGTCACAGGCGCGCCGGTAGCGAGAGATACCGATGGTTTGGCACTAAGCTCGAGGAATCGCTTTTTAACCAGGCAGGAGCGGTCTAAAGCCAGCTTGTTATATGAAACAATGCAGAGCATGGCTAAAGCCATCGCTGCGGGGGATAGAGGTTATATAAAATTGCAGAAGCAGGCGGGCGAAGTGCTCCAGGCCGCCAAATTCAAGTTGGACTATTTGGCGGTGGTTAATGCCAATGATCTTGAACCAGCGACCACCGACGACAAGGATCTGCGAATATTGGGCGCAATCTACGCCAGTAATACGCGGTTAATCGACAATATCGGAGTTCGACTAGTGTAGTGTTCTGAACTGTATGACGATTAAGCAAAATGAGAAAGTATTAGCTGCAAGGCGCGTCTCGCAGGGAATGGCTAGCCCTTTACAAGAGAGGCAACACAGCAGATGATGCCTTCTCGTTTCGCCCTGCGGGAGGCCCACAAAAACTCCAATCCTGCGTTACAGCCTTTATTAAGGACTCGGCCATTAACGGCAGGCTGCGCCTTGACTTGAATCTTTTGTGGGCCTCTTAATCATCATACAGTTCAGAACACTACACTAATGAGTCTCCCCGAATACTATTATGTTGCTGCTTTGGCGGCGGTGCTTATCGGTGTCTCCAAAGGCGGTTTTGCAGCCAGTTTTAATATGGTGGTAATGCCCATGTTGGCGTTAGCCACTGACCCGGTGCACGCGGCGGTGATTATGCTGCCAGTGATGTGTGTAATCGACTTATTTGCGTTGTGGACCTACAGTAAAAAAGCCGATGCCGTGCTGTTCCGGCTATTGCTGACAGGTTCTTTTGTTGGCCTGGGGGTGGGCGCGTTTACGTTTACCACCATGAACGCAGATGCTATGCGCGTTTTGCTCGGAGTTATCGCGCTATTATTTGGTGGGCGCGGTTTGTGGCAGTATTTGCACACTTCTACAGGCAAGAAGATGCCTCGCTGGGCTGGCCTGCTCGCCGGCGCCGGCGGTGGGTTCACCAGCTTTATAACCCATGCAGGATCACCTCCGGTGCAAATGTATTTGTTACCAATGCGCTTGCAAAAAACCGTCATGCACGCGACCGCGGTAACATTTTTTGCTTGCCTTAATTACTTAAAACTGGGGATCTATGGGATGATTGGTCAACTTTCTACCGGCCGTTGGATGGAATCGGCGTTTTTATTGCCATGGGTTCCGGTCGGGTTTTTTCTCGGCGTGTACTTACACAATAAAGTCTCGGATCGTTGGTTTTACTTATTGTCTTATATAGCTCTGCTGCTCATGGGTTTTCGACTACTGTATACGGGGTCAAGCGGACTCTGGTTTCCGGAATAAACAATGAATTTCTACACTGAGTTTTATCACGGGTTTAGTGCCCATTTGAATAAATCGGCCATCGTTCTGAATGATGGCACGAGCTGGACATATCTTGATTTGCATCAGAGCTCGGGCGCGCTGGCGCAAAAGCTCCGAGAGCTAGGCGTAAGCAAGGGCGGTCGCGTATCGGTGCAGGTCAACAAGTCGGTACAAGCGGTAATCCTTTATTTGGCTTGCCTGCGGCTTGGCGCAGTTTTTCATCCAATGAATCCGGCTTACACACTTTCGGAGTTATCTTTCTTTCTGCGAGATGCGTCGCCAGATTTAATGGTTTGTCGACCAGAAGCCGAGTTCGAGCTACAGGATCTTATGAGCGAGCTAGAACTATCTTGTGTAACGCTTGGAAGCAGTGGTGATGGGTCGTTGTTTGAAAACGTGACTGCGCAGAGCGATTTTGAAACCGTCGACTGCGAGCCAGATGAGGCCGCGTCGCTGCTATATTCGTCGGGTACAACAGGTACACCCAAAGGGATTGTTCTAAGCCACCAAAATTTGGACGCCAACGCATCGGTGCTGGTGGATGCCTGGGGGTTTAGTTCGGATGATGTTTTGTTGCATGCCCTGCCGATTTTCCATGTGCATGGATTGTTTGTTGCTTTGGGTTGTGCGTTTAAATGTGGCGCGAGTATGAGATGGCTGCCTGCCTATGACGTGGTTGAGGTTCGAAAGGCGCTTGCAGAGTCGACGGTAATGATGGGTGTGCCAACCCATTACGTCCGGCTTTTGTCCGACCCTGAATTTGGTAATCGGGATGTAAAAACCATGCGGTTGTTTGTGTCGGGTTCCGCACCATTGCTAACCGAAACATTTGAACAATTTGAACAGCGCACAGGCCATCGAATTCTGGAACGATACGGGATGACCGAAACCAATATGAATACCTCGAATCCATTAATGGGCGAGCGCCGGCCTGGAACCGTCGGTCCGCCACTGCCGGGTGTTAGTGTCAAGGTCGTGGGTACCAGCGAAGAATCTGTTCCAGCGGGTGAGATCGGCGACCTTCTGGTTAAGGGAGACAATGTATTCAAGACGTATTGGCAGCTGCCGGACAAAAACGCTGAGTCGTTTACTGAGGATGGTTATTTTAGAACAGGTGACAAAGCGCTGATCGATGCTGACGGCTATGTAAGTATCGTTGGTCGAGAAAAAGATATGATTATTTCGGGTGGCTTGAACGTTTACCCCAAAGAGATAGAGTCGTTGATTGATCGTTGGCCTGGGGTGATGGAGTCGGGCGTAATTGGGGTTCCACATCAAGATTTTGGTGAAGCAGTGGTCGCAGTGCTGGTGTTGGATGGTACAGCCGATTTAGACGAGGCTGGTCTGGATGCCTCGTTGAAGAGTAAGCTGGCCAATTTTAAACTGCCCAAGCGATACATTACTATCGATGAGTTGCCACGCAATACCATGGGCAAAGTGGGCAAGGCCGCGTTGCGGGGGCAGTACGCGGAACTATTTTCAGACTGAACCCGTCACCCACCATTCCACCACATGGCATGGGCCGGTGACACCCTGAACGCCGATCTGACCGGGGGCAGCGGTAAAATCGGAGCCGGATTCCTGTTGGGCATTTGATGCCATGGATATACTGAGAACATCCACCACGAGCAAGTAGCTTTTTATTTAATAAGTAGTAATTATTACTGCCCCGGCGCGTTTCGAGAGAGGTGAGTTTGGCGAGTGCCTGCACGACCGTCGCCAGCAGGGAGCTGGCGCCGAGCCCCCATGGATGGGTTCACGGCGTGTCGTGCTGGTGCTCGTTAAACTCATGAATTAAACCAGCGCTTTGGCAACAAAAGTACATTTATTCAACGACTTCCTGTATTTCGAAGTGGATGCCTTCAGGGCCGATAAAGAACATCAAGTCTGAACCCGGTGGGTTGGGTCGTTCCAGATAGGGTTCGTACCCTGCGTCTTTTAGCGTGCCGCGGAAATCGTCCAGCGAATCTACAGTAAAACCCATGTGATCAATCGCCCTGTTTCTGCTGGGCGCCCGTTGTCCATCTGGCGATTGTGTCACCTGCACCCAGGTATCGCGGCCATATAGTATGGTATGAAACATTCCCTTACCGCGCTCTTCTATGAGCTCGCCACCAAAGACCTCCAGAAACCAATCTTTCATGGAATCGGCATCGGCCGCAAACAGGTGGATGTGATTGATGCCAAGGTACACTGGGTCCTCCATTACTTCGATTTTTACCCCCCATGGATCCTCAAAAAAAGCGACAACCGGAGCGGTAATCCCCTCGTAGGGTTCGGCATGGATTACGGCACCCATTTCTCGCGCTTTGGCGATGGTTGCTGCCGCATCAGTAACCGCAATTCCAAAATGATCGATCACGCTTTCGTCGCTGGGGGGTGCGATCTCACCGTCATTGGACATCGTGCCAACGAAGCCATTAACATGATGAATAAAGGGTCCCGGGCCGCCGGGGCGAGTTTCTCCGCCCAACAGTTCCTGGTGCCATGCGGCGGCTTCTTCGGTGTCGGGTACCCGCATGTGCACATGCGAAAAAATGGGTTCAGCGGTCGCGATTAACGGAATAAAAAAGCTGCTGAGGATCAGAACTCCAAGCAATCGCAAGTGGGTTGGTTTAGTGGTAAATGGCACGGGTATTCCTCCAATATAAATGTTCAGGTAAACCTTAATAGCATGAAAACTACAAACGTGAATTATACAAATAGTTACAAAAAATTTCGGATTTACGATATTGGGTTGATCATAATAGATTTTGCAAAATAAGTGCATTATCCTAAATGCGTTATTCAACATCATTGCTAATTAATGTAGCGGAGTAAAACATGACGAAACGTCGCGATTTTCTGAAGTATTCAGCCCTGTCGGCTTCTGCTTTGTATTTGAACCCAAGCCTGCTCGCTGCGATCGAGAGCGGCGATATGCTCAAGCGAACAATCCCGTCAACCGGTGAAGAGCTTCCCGCCGTTGGGCTTGGCAGCTCGGCGACATTCCGCAGCATGGCCCGCAGTAGTGATGCCAGTGGCCTACGAGAAGTGCTGAGCACACTGCTGGCTAACGCCGGAACGGTTTTCGATACTGCCCCTGGTTACGGTGATTCTGAAGAAGTCGCCGGTCAATATATTGGAGAATTGGGTCTGCGGGAAAAGGTGTTCTGGGCGACCAAGATGAACGTAGCGGGAAGAGGTGGAGGCAAGGCAAACCCCGAGCGAGCATTGGCCCAGATCGAAGATTCGTTTGAGTATATTGGCAAGACTCCGATCGATTGTATGTATGTGCATAACCTGGGCGATCTCGAAACCCAGTTACCCATTGTCCAGCGACTAAAGGAAGAGGGTCGTATTCGATATTATGGAACCACCAACACGTCAGAACGAAGGGCCGACCAACTTGCCGATATCATGCGCAAAGAAGATCTGGACTTTGTAGGTTTGGACTATGCCGTAGATAACCGGTATGTCGAAGAAGAACTGTTGCCGCTGGCGCAAGATCGTGGCATAGGTGTGTTTGTATATTTACCTTTTGGGCGGGCCCGGCTTTGGGGGCGTGTTTCCGGTGTGGATTTACCCGAATGGGCCGCCGAAATGGGTGCAAGCACCTGGGCCCAGTTTTTTCTAAAGTTTGTTCTGGCTCATCCTGCTGTGACGGTTGTCACTCCGGCGACCACCAGTGTGGAACATATGCTCGATAACCTCGGTGCTGGAGTCGGTCCGCTGCCGGATGAAGCGATGCGTAAACGCATGGTAGATTTCGTGGATGCATTGCCGTCCTGATTCGGCCGAATAGCGCTCGAAAATATTCAGTCAGCGCCTACAAAAGAAACCCGGCCAAGCCGGGAAATACCAGCGGTGCCATCGGGCGTGGTCATTGTAGCTTAAGCTGAAGATTTTACTCTAGCAGGTTCTGGACCATCATCTTCACAGGATCCGTTATGCAGGCGATAGCAGTCTGATTCGATCAAGAAATCTGATGTAATGGGCATTTTAAGAATGTGTTCGCGTGCTTTTGGCTGAATGCGTGCGAGCGGTTACGTGTTTTGAATGCAACACTTTTTATATGATATTCTTCGCGGCCGCATTTTCATAGGATTAGAGGTGGATGTCATGTTGACAATGATAATTCGAATATTTGTTTTGGTTTTGCCGTTTTTTGTCATAACGCAAACACAGGTGCAAGCACAGGATTCAGATTTTCAATACCAAAAGACCGAAGTAAAAGGCGCAATATCCGTTTTGCATGGTGCCGGAGGCAATATTGGAGTACTTCAGGGTGACGATGGCTTGCTGGTCATTGATGATGGATTTGTGTTTAACAGCGGTCAGCTTGAAAGTGCATTAGCCGCTTATGGCGACGCACCCAGATACGTTCTAAATACGCATTGGCACGGGGATCATACGGGTGGCAATGCTGCGCTGGGCGAAGCGACGATAGTTGCACATGAGAACGTGCGTATCCGTCTTGCGGCAGGTTCAACGGTGCCGGGTCGAGAGGCTGAACCTGCTCCGCAGGCAGCCCTGCCAGATTTTACCTATAAAGAAGGTATGAGCATCCATTTTGCGGGACAAGAGATTAGCGCCGTACATTTTCCTGTTGGCCATACCGATGGTGACTCTGTGATCTTTTTCGAACCTGCGCATGTGGTGCATACGGGCGATCTGTTCTTTTCGGGTGCTTTTCCATTTATAGATCCAGATTCAGGCGGTTCGGTTGCTGGCTACACGGCTAACGTTGCCGCGATCATTGCATTATTGGATAACGACACGGTGATTATCCCGGGGCACGGGCCGGTTTCAACGCTGGACGATTTGAAGGGGTTTCAAAATATGATTCTTGAAACTACCGCTGCTGTTAGGGCTTTTAAGGCTGATGGTAAGTCGTTGGAAGAAGCGCAGGCCCAGGGTTTATCTGAAGAGTGGGTCGGCTGGGGCGATGGGTTTATCAATCACCCACGCTGGATAAGTATTTTATGGAGCGGAACCGATTAACGGCCCCTAGGTTCCGTAATCAGTTTGGTAGTGTTCTGCAGGATAATAATAACTAGTTGAGCGAAGTCCAAGTTTACTCAGTATCGCACCCAATGGCTGAATATTCGCTTCGTGTAACATGTTTAATGCATGTTTTACTGCATCAGTTGTCGTTTTTCCGGCCTCAATGACGAACAAGACCGCGTCCATGTGGCGACCTATCTCAAGCGCATCAGCTATCGGGAGTAGCGGTGGTGAGTCGATAATAATATGATCAAAAATTTGCGGTAATTTTTGAATTAAAATTTTAAAATTTTTTGAAGCAAGCAGTTCAAGTGGATGCTTGGTTTTGCCGCCGGCAGCCAGCACGTAAAGGTTTGGTACCCCAGGACAAGGTTGAAGGGTGTCGCGCATGGCGGCTGTCCCCGCCAATAAATCAGACAAACCAATTGTCTTTTTTAGGTGGCCTATCCGGGAATGAAGTTTCGGGCGACGCAGATCACCATCGACGATAAGGGTTTTTTTGCCCAACTTGGCCATAGAGAGTGCCAGATTCAACGCTAGCGTCGATTTACCTTCGCCAGGCAGTGATGAGGTGAGTTGAATGAGAGTCGCAGGTTCACCAGCATTTGAGTATTGCAAGCTGCTCCGAATTCGATTGATCGCCTCACTGTACGCCGGATCTTGGCCCAATTGATTATTACTTTCGATGGCGTTGGCTGTGTGTTTTATTCGTGGTAGCACCGAAAGTACAGGCAAACCTAGTTTTTGCTCGACCTCGTGATGTGATTTAAATGTATCATCCAAATGGAATTTTAGTCCGATCAAGAGGGCTCCAAAGAAAAAGCCCAGAAAGCCCCCCGCGAATGTGCTTGACCGACTGGAGGATACCGGTTCAGTTGCTGGTGTCGCATATTCCAGAACATCTGCATCTGCCAGGTTGGTATCGGTTGATATGTTAGCTTCCTGATAACGCCTTAGGAACATGTCGTGTAAAACACGAGTGTTTTCAACATCTTTTTCGAGGCGGTTTAATTCAAATTCTTTTCCCCGGTCGGCGACAACGTCGCCTCCGTTTTGTTGGATGGCGATTTGTGTAAGCTGAACTTGTGCGGCAGCTTCGATCATTCTCGGATGCTTGGCCCCATATCTCTGTGCCAAACGCGCATATTCGTTTTGTGCGGCTTGCAATGAAGCTGTTAATTGCAGCAAGCGACTGTCTGTATTTTCCTCAATACTGCGGGTGGTGGTTGTTCCTTGTTCTGAACGAAAATCCTGAAGCGATGTTTCTGCGATTGTTAGATCAGACCTGATTTTTTCCATTTGCGCCTTTAGCCAGCTAGAGGCTTCAGAAACCCTGCCCACCTTGATGGATAGCTTATAATCAATATAGGCGGCAGCTAACACGTTTAAAACATCAGCTGATAGTTGCGGGATTGGCGATGTGAAGCTGATATCCAGGAGGCCATCTACAGTTTGATCCTCTACAACCAGGTTTTCTTGAATGAATGTGCTTGCTTCTGTATTAGTGGTAAAACGAAGCTTGGACTGATCAGATTGTGGGTTGTGTATAAAAGTCTCTTTCAGGAATTTTTGGCTTAGATTGTTTATAAATTCCGATACCGGTGTAACGGGAACAGGTAACTCGAATTCTTTTTCGGTCAACCCAAGGTTCCGGATTGTTTGGTCAATTATCGATCGACTTTGGATGATGCGGGCGTCAAGTGAACGATCATTTCGATAGTTGAGCGCACTCGTTGGGTCAATATATCCCTCACCGACCATTGCTACGTTGGGAAGGCTGGTGTTGATTAGCAGCGTCAAGGTTGATAGGTACTGCGGTGCAGCGCTATATAGCGAAGCAATAAAGCCAAGCAATATGCCAATTAAAGTGGTTGATAGGAGTATGAGCTTGTGCGCAGACAGCAGGCGTAAAAACGGCCGAAGGGCAAGGGCATTTGAACGGTCTTCAATTCCAAAAAATTGATTAGCCGCAATGGTGGCCGAACTGTCGGGTATCTGTTTCATCTTTGCTAGAATGCAATAGCACGTTTAATAGTATAGCGTCTCTCTACTATCGTTACTTCTTATCTAGCATCTCGCCACAGATATTCGATGAACCGTAGAGACTCACGTTAAATACATGCTCGGTATACTACCATTTATGAGCACAAACTGAGCACAAACTGGCATGCCAGTCATTCGTATGTAAGTAATTGACTCATATAGTAATAGTGTTGTAGATAGTTCCGTCGGGCAACTAATTCTCATGCCAGACAAGTTTGTAAGCTGTTTAATGCCATTAGAGCGGCTCACTGTACTCGTGGTAAAATTATACGTTTACCAAAAACCATCGTACTGCTGCATTCTTTTCGTGGTTGTAGTGCCGGATTCGGTAGTTTTTCATTAATTATTTCTTCATTTGGACGGTTTTACAGAAAATTTTCCAATTTCTCAAAAACGTTTATAAGCTATGTTTTGTGATCTGGTCCTCAATAACGAATCGCGCGTAATAGCGTATGCGTGATTTATTAACACGTTTTTGTGCTCCGATTCTCAATTTGTTCGAGAACGAGTCGGATGAGTTTAATGTGACTCCGAAAAACCGCTGGATCTGCAATGCGATTAGCGGTTTGTTTATGTTTCTCGCGGCAGTAGTGTTTTTTGCCAGTGGTTGGCAAGGCACATCGGATTACCTTTTCCCCGCTGTTGTATTTGCTGCGGTCGGGGTAACGGGCCTCATTGTAGGCGTTCTGGGTAGTGACTATGCCGTGGCAAAACTGCTGGGTGCGCGAAAAACCCGCTAGCCAGAAGGGTATTTGCGATCCATTCAAAATCCTTAAAAATGAGTTAGCGTGTAGAATTAATAGCGTAAAACAAGAGCGTTAGTCCACCTTCTGAAATACTCGGGTGGGTATTTAGGCAGTGTTTATCTCGACCATTAGCTCGGCAGAAAGCGCTTCGAGTCTTTGTTGTATTTGAGCGAAGTCCGCTGAACTACCCAGTTCAATTTCTAATTTAGCAACGAACAAGAGCCCTGCTGACATCGGACTATTTTCGGCGCAACTGTCTAGTTTGATCACGTTCACGTTGTTAGCGGCTAGTAGGTTAGCGATTTCATCAATTATACCGGGGCGATCGTTTCCGACAATACTAACGGTGGCGCGCTCTGGCGTTTGCTGCTTTTTGGGCGTGGTATTCTCAACGCTTAAGCAAAATTCAGCAGACGACAGTGCGAGCAGATCTGTTTTTA
>JABJKL010000191.1 GCA_018660405.1 Pseudomonadota bacterium
CCGAGCCACCGGCGGTGCCGGTATTGGTTTGGCAATTTGCAAGAATATTGCGGAAGCGCATGGTGGAACAATAACCGCACAAGCTTCTGAGCTTGGTGGCCTGACGGTTATCATCCGCATCCCCAGTAGTTTGGCGATAAATGCGTAGTTAGCGTCCTAACCTAAGCAATCTTCATGACTTATAGCTAATGAATTCGGCCGATAAAATTAGCGCTAAAGCGTTGGTGATGATCGTTGAGGATGAGATAAAACTGGCTGAACTGCTAAAAGATTATTTGCAGCAGAGTGGCTACCCGACGCTCTGGGTTGGGCGAGGTGATCAGGTTATCGAATCATTGCGCGCTAACCCTGTGGCTTTGGTACTACTGGATTTAATGCTGCCGGGTAAAGATGGCATTGATATTTGCCGTGAAATTCGTCAATTCTCCAATGTACCGATTATTATGACGACGGCGCGGATCGAAGAAATCGATCGTCTAATCGGGCTCGAATTGGGAGCCGACGATTACATCTGTAAACCCTACAGCCCCAGAGAGGTGGTGGCGCGGGTTAAAGCGGTTCTGCGCCGCCAGCAAAGCGGAGAAATAGCAACAGAGCAACAACGGTTGGTGTTAGATGGAGAGACTTACCGGGCGAGTTTGGATGGTGTAAGTTTAAATTTGACCCGGGTCGAGTTTCGATTATTGATGACGCTTGCCGCTCGTCCGGGCAAAGTGTTTGCTCGTGACACTTTAATGAACGGTTTGTACGACGATTATCGAGTGGTGTCTGATAGAACAGTTGATACACACGTAAAAAATGTACGCCAAAAAGCCGCCGTTATCAGCGGTGAAGATTTGATCCGCTCGGTTTATGGAGTGGGGTATTCTTTGGAGATTCCAGGTTGAGATTGTTCGGCATAAAAAAGCCCGCTCATCGCTGAGCAGGCTCTTTCTTTGGCTAGCATCAACCGGCCAGATTTAGTGCGGCCTCACTAACAAGCTAATCGTCATCCGCACGATATTCCTCATGACACCCTCTACAGGCGGATCCTACTGCGCCAAAAGCTTCTCGAAGATCATCTGCGCCAGAAGCAGAAGCAGCCGCTTCGGCGAAGGCAGGAACAGCCATTTGTAAGGCACTCATTTTCTCGTCGAAGTCGGCCTGGTTCTGCCAAATACCTGGTAGCGCATCCGAGTTATCAGCAAGGCTTTCGATTTTAAAAGCATTGAGTGCCAAGGGGACCACGCCGGCGAGTGAGGCTGCGTTAGCTCTAACCTCATCAATGTTGAAATCCACGTTGCCACGCATCATCGCGCCAATTGGACCAAAATGTGCACCCACCAAAGTGTAAACAGCTTGCCGGTATTTGATGGCACTTTGAACCGGGTCACGTTGCTGGGCGTTAGCCGTTCCTGCAATAAGCATACTTCCCAAGGCGGCGCCGACGATTAATTTTTTCATTTTATGACTCCTCATATAGTTAAGACCTTATACCAACCTGCTTTAATCAACAAAGCTGAAAATGTTACAGTGTAATTCAGTGAAAACTTTATTTGGATTTTCCGATAAAATCGCTGAATGAAAACAATAGAACACACCGTAGGAAACACACCTTTGGTCACATTGCAGCGCATGGCGAGCGATATTGATGGTGAGGTGTACGCTAAACTCGAAGGCAACAACCCCGCAGGTTCGGTGAAAGACAGACCTGCATTGAGCATGATAAAACGCGCAGAAGAGCGCGGTGATATCAGTCCCGGAGATACGTTAATAGAGGCGACCAGCGGCAACACGGGCATTGCTCTGGCGATGGCTGCTGCGGTAATGGGCTATCGGATGATATTAATCATGCCGGATAATATGAGCGCTGAGCGACGTGCGTCTATGAAGGCTTATGGTGCAGAAATAGTGTCGGTTACCAAAGAGTCGGGAATGGAAGGCGCCCGTGACCTCGCCGACAAAATGAAACAAGAGGGCAAAGGAATGGTGCTGGACCAATTTGCTAACCCGGATAATTGGCGTGCGCACTATGAAACGACCGGACCGGAAATTTGGGAAGATACCGAAGGTGATATTACCCACTTTGTAAGTTCTATGGGAACGACTGGAACGATTATGGGCGTTTCGCGATATTTGAAAGAAAGAAGTCCAGAAATTCAAATAGTTGGTGTACAACCGGAAGAGGGCGCAAGTATTCCTGGAATTCGTCGTTGGCCCATTGAATATCTCCCGCTTATTTACCAGCCAGAACGGGTAGATCGTATTATTGACGTATCACAAGAAGACTCAGAGCGGGTAATGCACCAATTGGCCAAAGAGGAAGGTATATTTGCGGGCGTTTCATCAGGCGGCGCTATGAAGGTTGCGCTGGATGTTGCCAGGGAGAATCCGGGGGCCAAAGTGGTGTCTATTATCTGCGATCGTGGTGATCGCTACATATCCAGTGGTATATACCCGGACTAGGAGCCTGTCCGAGCCTGGGTACCCAGACGATCTGGCATACACATACATACTGCGGAAATATACTAGCGAGCTATGAACATACTGGCTTTTGATATCGAGACTATCCCGGATGTTGAAGGTGGTCGAGTTCTGAATGACCTGCAAGGGTTGAACGATCACGATGTGGCCGAAGCGATGTTTCGTCTGCGCCGTGAAAAAACCGGCAATGATTTTTTACCCACACATATGCAGAAGGTCGTCGCAATATCCGCCGTTTATCGGAATACCGGAAGCAACGCGTTCAAGGTGTGGACCTTGGGTGATGAAAGCTCAAGCGAAAAAGAAATAATTCAACGATTCTACGAAGGAGTTGAGCGATTTACGCCTACTTTAGTGACCTGGAATGGCTCAGGTTTTGATTTACCAGTGCTACATCACCGTGGGCTAATTAATGGTGTAAGCGCCGAGCGCTACTGGGATCAGGGTGATGATGATCGAGATTTCAAGTGGAACAACTATATTTCGCGTTTTCACGCACGGCATACCGACTTAATGGATGTGCTAGCGGGTTATAATAATCGCGCTTTTGCACCCTTGGACGAGATCGCGGTACTGCTTGGCTTGCCGGGGAAAATGGGCATGAGTGGCTCAAAAGTGTGGGAACAATACCAACAAGGGGAAATCAAGGCGATCCGTGATTATTGTGAAACGGATGCTCTGAATACGTATTTGATTTATCTACATTGGCAGCGTATGAAAGGTACATTATCGGCGGCGCAGTTTGATCTGGAAACAGCTGTGGTAAGCGATGCTTTGACCGACGCAGCGCCACATTTGCAACAGTTTCTTCAGGCTTGGAAACGTTGAGTAAATTCCAGAGCGATTCCTGAGTTTCGATGTCTCGTAAGAATAAACGCCGGGAACCGGCGGAAATCACTATTGATTCTTTGTCCCACGATGGCCGTGGCGTCGGTCGTGATGTCAATGGCAAAGTAACCTTTGTTGACTTCGCATTACCCGGCGAACGCGTATTATATCAACCACAACGCGGTCGTAAAGATTATGGCCTGGGCACCATGATCGAAGTGCTCGAGGCGGCGGAGAACCGTACCAAGCCGAGGTGTGAGTACTTTGGTATTTGCGGCGGTTGTAGTTTGCAGCACCTGAGTAGCGAGGATCAAATAGCGGCAAAGCAGGATCAATTGATGTCTAATTTGCGCAAGATAGGGCATGTGCAGCCCGAAATTATTTTGCCGCCATTACAGCGCGATGTTTGGGGTTATCGGCGAAAGGCTCGACTGGGTGTCCGGGATGTTGAGAAGAAGGGCGCTGTATTGGTTGGCTTTCGCGAGAAAAACAGCAGTTTTGTTACTCATATGAGCAGTTGCGAAGTTCTACATCCCAACATTTCCAGCCACATCCCAGTTTTGGCGAAAGCTTTGCAGCAGATTTCCTGTCGAAAGCGCATTCCTCAGGTGGAAGTGGCGCAAGGTGATAACGGCGTTATTATGATTGTTCGGCATTTAGAGCCGTTGACCAGTGAAGATGTCGCTGTACTGGGTCGATTTGCCAAAGCTTCTGGCGTGGCGCTATATTTGCAGCCGGGTAATCTTGAAACTGTGCATCCTCTCTATCCCGAGGAGGGTTTGGAGCTGATTTATAGGCACGCGGGTTACGATATCGAGATGATCTTTAAACCAACGGACTTTATTCAGGTTAATGGTTCGATCAATGAAGCCCTGATTACCCAGGTATGCGAGACTTTAGCGCCACAGCCTAATGAGACAGTATTGGACCTATTTTGTGGTATGGGCAACTTTACTTTGCCATTAGCCCGCTCTGGAGCCAAGGTAAGCGGTGTAGAGGGTGATCGGGGTTTGATTGCGCGAGCGAATTTAAACGCCAAACATAATGGTTTGGATAATATTGTTTTCCATATAGGTGATTTGTTTGCAGAAGATGCCGAATATGCATGGACTGGGCAGTCTTACCACAAGATGCTACTGGACCCGCCACGCTCTGGCGCACTGGAAATGTGCAAGAGAATGCATGAGTTTGCACCCAAACGAATTGTTTACGTGTCGTGTAACCCGGCAACCTTGGCACGTGATGCAGATGTGCTCGTGAATACCCATGGCTATACACTAAAGCAGGTCGGCGTGGTCGATATGTTTCCACACACGGCACATGTTGAATCGATTGCCGTATTTGAATAAATATCTGTAGCTAGTACTCCTTCAGCATGATTACAAAAAAGGCGGACCCACAAGCGGTCCGCCTTTTTCATATTAAGCCTATGACAAGCTAGTCGTCTTTAGGCGCCGCCTTAGTCTCTATCTGTTGCAACGGCGCCGCGTCGGCCACTTTTTTAGTAGTACGCTTTTTGCGAACAACTTTCTTTGCGGTCGGTGCGTCAGCAGTCGTTTCAGTAGCCTTTGGTGCAGCAGTGTTTGAACTACTTGTTGTTTCAATCTGAACTAATTTAGTGCTTGGCTTTTTGCGCGCCTTGCGTCGTGCAGGTTTGGCCGCAGTCTCAGCTTTTGTGGCGGTTTCTACTTTCGTAGTAGCCGAAGATGGTGCAGGCACTGAAGCTTTTTTATCGGCTTTTGGGCTTGCGGCTTGTTTAGTCTCTACTCTTTTAGTTTCAACAGCTTTAGTTTCAACAGCTTTTGCTTTGCTTTCTGCCGGTTTCCTGCGCCGTGGGGCTGGTTTACTTTTTGTCGTAGAGTCTGCACTTTTCGCTGCTTTGGTTGCTTTAGGTGCTGCTTGCGAAGTTTCCGATACCGCAACCGTAGGTGCTGTTGTCGCTTTTGTAGGAGTAGGCGTTTGCATTACGTTACTTTGTGACTCGGCGTCATTTCCAGGATTGACATTTGCAGGCTTTCGTTCGTTTCTGCTTCTGGAGCGACTTCTACTCGGAGCTTTCTTGTTGTCCGCATTTTCCTCGCGTTGTTGGGGTTTGTTGCGATTGTCTGGACGATTGTCTGAACGGCGATCATGGCGCGGCTTCCTGTTTCCATCACCTTGCGGTTTCCTGTTATCCCTACGTTCATCATTCTGTTTATTGCTGCGACCGTCACTCCTACTATCAGTACGGCGGTTTTTATTGTCGCTACGGCTATCATTACGCTTGTCGTTACGATTCTGTGAGCGGTTACCGCCGCGCTTGTTTCGAGGTTCGTTGCGGTTGTCCTTGCCACCCCGACTGCGAGTACGAGTACGAGTATTTCGTTTTTGTTTGTCTTCTTCCTTATCCTTTTTGCCTGCCTCACTTTCGCCGGATAGTTTTTTGAAAAGACGGGATATCAAACCAGGAGATTTAGCTGGTTTTGGACGATTCGTATCAATTTTAATTGAGTCCATTCCAACGACAGCCTGCTCAGTTTGAACTTTGTTTTGGGTAGGCCTGCGTGATTTTCCGGGATGCCGACTTCGTTTGTCCTCGGTCTCAGCAACTATTTTTTGCAGATAACTGGGTACATCGGGAATATTCACCAGATCTTCACCGCGCAAATGTTGTAAACGGAAGTGCGGCGTAACAAGCTTATTGGTGGGCACGATCGTAATGTGTGTGCCCAGCCGATTCTCGATCATGCTCAGTTCGTGACGTTTTTCGTTAAGTAAATAAGTCGCGGACTTAATGGGTAAGTGCGCAATGATCGCTTCAGTATTCTCTTTCAACGCTTCTTCTTCAAGGATGCGAAGAATGTTTAACGAAGAAGAACCGACAGTACGAATCGTACCGGTGCCTTCACAGCGCGGGCACGAGTGGTAGTTGGCTTCGCTGATGGAGGAGCGCATACGCTGGCGTGACATCTCAAGTAGGCCAAATTTAGAGATACGGCCAAATTGAACGCGGGCACGGTCAACGCGCATTGCTTCTTGAATACGCTTTTCTACCGCACGCTGGTTTTTGTTTTGCATCATATCGATAAAATCGATAACGATTAGAC
>JABJKL010000193.1 GCA_018660405.1 Pseudomonadota bacterium
CCGCTGCTGGTAAATCTATTTTATTCAGTACTGGGAGAACCTCCAAACCCAGGTCTACCGCGGTATAACAGTTCGCTACTGTTTGCGCTTCTACGCCTTGCGAAGCGTCCACCACCAATATTGCGCCTTCACAAGCGGTTAAGGAGCGTGAAACCTCATAGGAAAAATCCACGTGCCCAGGTGTATCGATCATATTTAACTGGTACTCATTGCCATCCCTGGCTTGATACTTAAGAGTAACGCTTTGCGCTTTTATAGTAATTCCTCGTTCACGCTCCAAATCCATGGAATCCAAAACCTGTGATTCCATTTCCCGGTCGCTCAGGCCGCCGCAATATTGAATAAAACGGTCCGCCAACGTCGATTTGCCATGGTCTATATGCGCAATAATGGCGAAATTTCGAATCAAATTCTGGCGACGAGAACTACTCAATATCTAATACTCTCTGTAAGGTGTTTATAGTTAAATACGAAGCGGTGTGCTGGCGCGTGGATTCTATCAAAACGTAGGCCATTAAATTGATCAATACACGTTCTTATTAGATGTTTTTTTGGTAATGACCCGTAGCTCTCTGAGCCATATAATCATGCGAACAAAATAAAGTTATTCAAATATTCGCACATGACAAAAAATCACGCAGAGGTGCTAATCATCGGGGGTGGGGTTGCAGGTCTCAGTTTAAGCCTCAGACTTGCCCACACTGGCGTCAATGTCACCTTAATATCAAAGGATACCTTAAGCGAAGGTAGCAGCCTTTACGCGCAAGGCGGCATTGCTGCCGTGCTGGATAAAGACGATTCTTTTACCTCCCACATAGAAGACACACTGACCGCTGGTGCGGAACTTTGCAACCCGCAAACGGTGCGCTTTGTTGTTGAGAATGCGCCAAAAGCGATCGATTGGTTAATCAATAATGGTGTTGAATTCAGCGTAATTGATGGCCCCGAATACGATGGCGATGATTCACAATATCACCTTACCCGCGAAGGCGGACATTCTCATCGCCGCGTCATACATGCACAAGATGCAACGGGCCGGGAAGTGGCTACAACTTTGGAAAAACTGGTTCGTGATGAGTCGCGGATTAGTATCCTTGAGCATCATATCGCAATTGATTTAGTCACCGCACAAAAATTGGAACTCACGGGCTCAAACCGCGTTGTCGGTGCCTACATTTTGGATACAAAAGCAGGCAAAGTAAGTGCGATCGCTGCAAGATCAGTCGTTATCGCCACTGGCGGCGCGTCCAAATCATATCTCTATACCAGCAATCCAGACACCTCTACCGGTGATGGTATTGCGATGGCCTGGCGCGTCGGCTGCCGAATTGCCAACATGGAATTTGTTCAGTTTCATCCAACCTGTTTGTACCATCCACATGCAAAATCATCACTAATCTCTGAAGCGGTACGCGGCGAAGGCGGTCGCCTGCTGTTGCCTGACGGCAGCCGATTTATGAAACAACATCACAAGCTTGAGGAGTTGGCACCCCGTGATATTGTTGCTCGTGCCATCGATTACGAAATGAAACTGCATGGACTCGATTCGGTATTTTTAGATATTAGCCACAAACCTAAAAAGTTTGTGTTGGGGCACTTTCCCAATATCTATAAAAACTGTATGCAATATGGTTTTGATATAAGCAAGGAACCGGTCCCTGTGGTGCCGGCCGCGCATTACACCTGTGGTGGTGTGATGACCGATTTGAACGGTTGTACCGACTTGGCAAACCTATATTGCATAGGTGAGGCCTCTTGTACTGGCCTGCATGGCGCTAATCGGCTGGCAAGCAACTCATTACTGGAATGCCTGGTGCTTGCAAAAGCCAGTGCCGAACATATTTCTACCAACTTGACGCAAAAAGACAAACAGCATTCTATTCCTGATTGGGATGAAAGCCGTGTAACCGACCCGGACGAACGCATCGTTGTGTCGCATAATTGGGATGAATTACGTCGATTCATGTGGGACTATGTGGGCATCGTGCGCACTGACAAACGACTTGAGCGCGCTGCTCACCGCATCAAATTGCTTCAAGAGGAAATTCGCGACTATTACAGCAATTTCAAGGTGTCCAGTGATTTGCTTGAGCTACGAAATTTGGTCACTGTGGCAGACCTGATAGTGCAATGTGCTCTTAAACGGCGGGAAAGCCGAGGCCTTCACTACACCCTGGATTGTCCCGATACCAAGGATGTTGCAAGAGATAGCGTCATCGTTCCCAGCAACTACGCCGCCCATTCAAATAGCGTAAGCTGGTAATAGTGCCCCCCCCCTGGGATGAACAACTGTTGTACTAGCCGTCAGTTCGAGACATGTATTTGCCAAACACCAGAATGACACGCTGTGAATCCATCCATGGAAGCTCGGCGCCAGCTCCCTGCTGGCGACGGTCATTCTGGCGTTCACCAAATCCATATCTTGCAAGAACAACAGTGGAGTAAACCCTGGTGCCCGAAGGATTAATTTGCCAAATTGGTGAGTTTTAACACAATCCCTTGTAAGTCTTTATCAGCGCAAGAGCCGCGCCCAAATACCCAATCCATAATGACGGGATCTTGTACTTCTAACAGCCTGGAAAACGCGCTCTTTTCCCGAGCAGTAAGGCCGGAGTAGGACTCATCAAGAAAACGAGTCATCAACACATCCAGCTCACGAACACCACGACGACATCGCCAGCGCAGTTTGCCAAGACCTTGGGCCTCATTCATGGCGCGGATGAGCGCTTTCAATGAACGAGAACTTGATTTCCGTTTCCCCTTGCCCGAATATTTCCGTTATTGAGTACGTGCGGCAATCAGCTTTTTGATTTCGCCGATCGCTTTGCCCGGATTAAGGTCTTTCGGACATGTGTTTGTGCAATTCATGATGGTGTGACAACGATAAAGCTTGAACGGATCTTCCAGTTCATCAAGCCGCTCACCGGTCGCATCGTCACGCGAGTCGGCTATCCAGCGATAAGCCTGTAATAGCACTGCGGGACCAAGGTAGCGATCGCTGTTCCACCAATAACTGGGGCACGAAGTCGAGCAGCAGGCGCACAAAATACATTCGTACAGGCCATCCAGTTTTTCGCGGTCTTCACTCGATTGCAGGCGCTCTTTGCCCGGAGAAACGGGCGTATCTGATTTAAGCCAGGGCTGCACCGATGCATATTGCGCATAGAAGTGCGTCATATCGGGCACCAAATCCTTAATCACTGGCATGTGCGGCAAAGGATAGATCTTAACCGTGCCCTTGCAATCACTAATTGCCTTGGTGCATGCCAGCGTATTGGTGCCGTCGATGTTCATTGCGCAAGAGCCACAAATGCCCTCACGACAAGAACGTCGGAAGGTCAGGGTTGGATCAATTTCGTTCTTGATTTTGATGATCGCATCAAGAACCATGGGGCCGCAGTTATCCATATCTATTTCATAAGAATCGATGCTCGGATTGTTTCCGTTTTCTGGTGCCCACCGGTAAACACTGAATTTTTTAACATTCCTGGCATCTTTCGGTGCCGGAAAACGTTTGCCTTTCTTGATCTTGGAGTTAGCGGGTAAAGAGAATTCTGCCATTTTTAAGTCCTGTACTTTTCAAGTCCTGTAGTGCAACCGATCGCAAGCATGAGTCGATTAATAAACTCGCGCTTTGGGCTGGATATACTCAATATCATCGGTCAAGGTAAAGTCGTGCACCGCTCGATATTGAAATTTCACATCGCCATCATCAAACCAGGCAAGCGTATGTTTCATCCAATTGTCGTCGTCGCGATCAGGGTAATCCTCACGCGCATGCGCCCCACGGCTTTCTTTTCGGTTATAGGCCGAATTCACTGTCACTGATGCCTGTGAGAGCAAATTCTCAAGTTCCAAGGTTTCGATCAAATCGGTGTTCCAGGTTAAACCACGGTCAGCAGTTTTAACGTCGCTAAAGCTTTGGTAAACCCGTTGTATGCCATCAACGCCTGCTTGCAGCACTTCTTCGCTACGGAACACTGCACAATCTGACTGCATAGTTCGCTGCATGTCCAATCTAATTTCTGACGTTAGCCGATCACCATCGGCATAACGCAACTTATCGAGACGAGCAAGACTCTCTTCACCCGCATTTTCTGGAAGATC
>JABJKL010000149.1 GCA_018660405.1 Pseudomonadota bacterium
CAGAAAACCGATGCCATCGATAGTAAACCTGCGGAGGAAAGCGGCGCAAAATAATTTTGGAAAGCGCTTGCCGCTTTCTTCCAGACGTCAGGCACTCGCACTTTGCGAACGCCTGCGTGGGTATCTGGACGAGTCCGAAGTCGAAGATGTGTACAGGGCATATCAATACGCAGCTCTCGCGCATCGGGGGCAACGCCGCCAATCTGGAGAGGCTTACGTACAACATCCACTAGCGGTTACTGATTCTCTGGTTGATCTGGGATTTGATGGTCGAACATTAATCGCCGCTTTGCTGCACGATGTAATTGAGGATACACCCACCGCCAAGGAAGATATCAACGAGCAGTTTGGTGCGGATGTGGCCAGATTGGTCGATGGCGTTAGTAAAATTGGTCAACTTCAGTTTGATGATCGCGAGCATGCAGAGGCAGAAAATCTGCGCAAGATGCTTATGGCGATGTCTAAGGATGTGCGGGTCATCATCATTAAGTTGGCTGATCGATTGCACAATATGCGTACTTTAGGTGTTATGCGTGCAAGCAAGCGAGTGCGCATATCGCGCCAGACCATGGATATTTATGCCCCGATTGCAAATCGTTTGGGTTTGCATGAATGGAGTCAAGAACTGGAAGACCTGGCGTTCAGTTATATTTATCCCAAGCGACATAAAGCTATAAAGGATGAACTCAAGTCGCGCGAAGGTAACCGCAAAGCCATTATGCGGAAGCTAAAAAAAATGGTGTCCGATGCCTTGTCTGAACATTCTTTAAAGGCAGAAGTGTTGGGCCGACGTAAATCTGTATTTAGCATTTACAAAAAAATGCGTGCCAAGCGCCGTTCATTTAATGAGCTATACGATATTTACGGTTTCCGTTTGATCGTCAGTTCGGTAGATGAGTGCTATCGAGCGCTCGGTGTTATGCATAGCACTTTTAAGCCGATTCCTGGCCGGTTTTCAGATTATGTCGCGATACCGAAAGTGAATGGTTATCAATCTTTACATACCGTTGTGTTTGGGCCTTTTGGTGAAAGTATTGAGATACAGGTTCGTACTGCCGAAATGGATCGAGTGGCAGAGGATGGTGTTGCTGCACATTGGATGTATAAGTCAGAGCAGCAAACGTTTGAAAACCCACAGAATTATACTCGCCGATGGTTGAAGGAGCTTTTAGATCCTGAACGCCATACAGGTAACCCTACTGATTTTATTGAGCACCTGAAAACCGATCTCTATCCCGACAAGGTTTACGTTTTTACGCCCGAGGGTGACATTATGAAATTGCCCCGCGGGTCAACCGCGCTCGATTTTGCATTCTCGGTACACACTGATATTGGAAGACACTGTTCCGGTGCTAGAATAAATCATCAGTTGGCCTCCTTGCCGACAGTATTGCGCAATGGTGACCACGTAGAAATCATCACCAATAGCCGGGTTTTCCCAACCGCTACCTGGCTCAATTATGCAGTAACGGGCCGTGCCCGTTCGGCGATCCGTGGGTATTTAAAAAATCAGCGACGTGAAGATGCGCTCAAGCTTGGTAAAACGCTGTTGCATCATGCGTTAAAGACGCGCTGGTTCGGCCGCAAGAAAGTTAAACCCGAATTGCGAAATAAACTGCTGGCAGATCTTAAGCTTGAGAGTTGGGATGCTTTGTTGATTAGCATAGGTTTTGGGAATCGTCTGGCTGAGCTTGTTGCGCGCCAGATAGATGCGCTTGGTGGAGCCGGGCGGGAGCCTGCGGAGATGCAGCCGTTGGTGATTAAAGGTGCTGAGGGCATTCTGTTGAATTATGCGCGGTGCTGTCGGCCCATTCCAGGTGATGCGGTGCTGGGCATTTTTACAGCGGGTCAGGGTTTGACGGTACACACAGCGGCTTGTCCAAATAGCACCGAACTGCGTAAGCAGCCGGATAAATGTTTGCTAGTAGAGTGGCATGATGAGATTAAAAAGGTGTTCCCAGTTGGTTTATTGGTCCAGGGCCTGAATGCCAAGGGGGTTTTTGCCGGCGTTGCATCGGCTATAGCTGATGCCGGTGCCAATATTGATCATATTTCGATCGATGAGCGTGACGCGGCTATCTATAGCATGCACTTCATTATTGAAGTGAAAAATCGGGTCCAGCTTGCGCAAGTAATCAAGCAAGTAAGAAAGAAAAAAGGCGTGCGAAAAGTAACGCGCGAATAATGCACAGTCCGCTTAGGAGAGTTCAATGAGAGAGTTCCATGAGTAAAACCATCATCCATACCGAAAATGCCCCCGCCGCCATTGGGACTTATTCACAGGCCGTTAGAGTTAACTCTACAATATATCTTTCCGGGCAGATTCCGTTGGACCCCGCAACGATGAAAATGCAAGACGATAATTTTTCCACACAAGCGCATCAGGTTTTTAAAAATCTCTCTGCAGTGTCAGTGGCGGCTGGAGGTAGCCTTCAGGATATGGTGAAGCTCAATATTTTTATGGTGGATTTAGCGAACTTTGCTGAAGTGAATGAGATTATGAGTGAATATTTTGAGCAACCTTATCCAGCACGAGCTGCGGTGCAGGTGGTTGCACTACCTATGGGTGCAGCGGTTGAAATGGATGGTGTGCTCGAGATGCCAGACAATTATTCCTACTAGAGAACAACACACTATCGTGCAAAGGTCTCTGCTAGTTTGTATGGCCTACATTTAGGCTCGTCGTTTCCTAATAATGGATATCAATCAATCTGTTACTTCGCTAAAAGGCGTCGGGCCGGCCATTGCTGCCAAGATGGAGAAGATTGGTGTGTCCAGTTTGCAGGACGTGCTATTTCATTTGCCGCTCAGGTATGTGGACAAGACAACGGTTACCCCTATTCGTTCGTTGCGCCACGGTGATTCGCGGGTCGTTGTGGGGCAAATTGATGGGGCCCAGATAGCCTTTGGCCGTAGACGAAGTTTGTTAGTTGGAATAAGCGACGATAGCGGGCACATGCTAATACGCATGTTCTTTTTTTCCCGTGCTCAGCAGCGTGCACTGCAACCTGGGAAATGGGTCTGGTTGTTTGGTGAGGCTCGCCTGGGTGCCAAGGGCATCGAAATGATCCACCCCGAATATCGGGTGAGCGAAAATATTCCCGAAACGCAGACAACCTGCGCAAGCTTGACACCGATCTATCCGAGTACCGAAGGCGTATCGCAGGCTGTGTGGATGAAGATTACCGATCAGGTTCTTGATGGCGCATTGGATGATGTGCAAGAACTATTGCCGTCTAGCGTACTTGAACAATTTGATATGCCTCAGCTTGCAAATGCCTTGCGTGAAATTCATCGTCCCGCCAAAGCCAGCTTGGATGATGAAGGTGCAATTCCGGCGGATATGCGAGAGCGATTGGTGTTCGAAGAATTGCTCGCTCAGCATTTGGGTTTGCGGCAACTGCGTGAGCAACGTGAAAATAAATCAGCGGTTGCTCTTGATGATGCGGCCGAGTTGCAGCAAACCTTTTTATCGGCATTGCCATTTGATCTGACGAGCGCTCAACAACGTGTGGCTAAAGAGATATCTTCGGATCTTGAACGAGATTCGCCGATGAACCGTTTGGTGCAAGGTGATGTTGGATCAGGTAAAACCGTTGTGGCGGCATTGGCCTTGCTAAAAGCAGTTGTGTCTAATGGCCAGGCCGCGCTAATGGCTCCCACTGAGTTACTGGCTGAACAGCATTTGAAAAACATTAGTCACTGGTTTGAACCGCTGGGAATTCAGGTGGCGTGGCTTTCAGGCAAGCAAAAGAAGTCTGAACGACAAGCCGTTTTGCAGGGTTTGCAAAGCGGTGAATTTCAGCTGGTTGTCGGCACCCACGCTTTGTTTCAGGATGGGGTCGAGTTTGATCGATTACTTTTAATTATTATTGATGAGCAGCATCGTTTTGGTGTGGAACAACGCCTGGCGCTGCGAAATAAAGGCTTGGCAGGCAAACAACCGCACCAATTGATTATGACGGCCACGCCGATTCCCAGAACGCTCGCAATGGCCTTTTATGCCGATATAGACGTTTCCAGTATTGATGAATTGCCACCTGGCCGCATGCCGGTTGAGACAGTCGTGGTATCGGATAATCGACGGCCGGAGTTGATCGGGCGGGTACGTGAAGCATGCAGCGGCGGCCAGCAAACCTATTGGGTATGCCCACTGATTGATGAATCTGAGGTGCTGCAAGCTCAAGCCGCGACCGATACGGCCGATCTTTTGGCGAAAGAAATGCCAGATATTAGCGTTGCCCTGGTGCACGGGCGTATGAAGCCGGCGGAAAAGGAATCGGTCATGCAACGCTTCCGCGATGGCGAAGTCCAATTGTTGGTTGCAACCACGGTTATAGAAGTGGGTGTTGATGTTCCAAGTGCGAGTTTGATGGTGATTGAAAACGCCGAACGTTTAGGCTTGTCTCAATTACATCAATTACGTGGCCGAGTGGGTCGCGGCAGCCAAAAATCTGTATGTTTGCTCATGTATCATGGCCAGCTTGGCCAAAATGCTAAACAGCGGTTGACCTTAATGCGTGAGACAAATGATGGCTTCGAGATAGCTCGTAAAGATCTGGAGATGCGTGGTCCGGGTGAGATGTTGGGTACTCGTCAAACCGGTGAGTTGGGTTTACGGATTGCCAATGTGATTCGGGATCAACATTGGCTGCCCGTCGTTGAGAGAATAGCGGGCGAGCTATTGCGGGATCATCGTGACGTCATTCAACCCTTGACCAAGCGATGGCTGGCCCATCAAGAAGTGTATGGCAATGTCTAACAGTGGTGTACGGTTGCCGTCGGTCGAAATGCTGGGCGCTTGTGCGAGGTTGATGCGCCTGGATAAGCCAATTGGTAGCTTGCTGCTTTTGGCGCCTACACTATGGGCGCTTTGGGTCGCAGGGCAGGGTAGGCCCGATCCGGTTTTAGCATCTATTATTATTGTTGGTGTGTTTGTTACCCGATCAGTCGGTTGCGTAATAAACGATATTGCGGACCGAGACATAGATGGCCATGTGAAACGTACCCGACAGCGCCCTTTGGTGGCTGGCGATATTGGTTTGAGTGGTGCTATTGGCTTGGCGGTGGCTCTAGGGCTAGTCGCATTCGGGTTGCTGATGATGTTACCCAGGAGCGCTTGGGGCTGGGCAACTTTCGCGGTGTTGGTGACATTTATCTATCCAAGGTTTAAGCGCTTTTTCGCTGCGCCGCAGTTAGTGTTGAGCGTCGCTTTTTCGATGGGTATTCCAATGGTCTGGGCCGCCTATGATTATGTTTCAGGCCAAACAATCATTATGCTTTGGGTGGTGAATATATTGTGGGTACTGGTATACGATACCGAGTATGCGATGTCCGATCGACCCGACGACATAAAGTTGGGCCTTCGCTCTACAGCGATTTTGTTGGGAACGAACGACCGCTGGGTAATAGCTCTTTGGCAGGCCATGTGTATACTGCTGCTGGCCTATATTGGGTTTGGTTTAAAGGTGTCTTCCGTTTACTATGCCATGCTTGTTTTTTCGGCACTGAGCTTTGTTTACCAACAGTGGTTGATCCGCGGTCGCGAACGAGAAGCTTGTTTCAAGGCCTTTAAAAATAATGCCTGGTTCGGGTTTAGTGTTTGGATGGCCTTTGTTTTGGGATTACCCGTTACGTCGTAAAGACAATATGCTAAGTTCTAAATAAATAGAGACGATAAAGGCTAACGCTCTTTCAACTCGCTGAATACGCAAACCTAAATTGAGGGAGCACTAGGAATGGCATGAGATCGATACTAATCGTTAATCCAAAAGGCGGTTGCGGCAAAACTACTTTGACCACTAATCTTGCGTCGTTTTACGCGGTGTGGGACGTACCGGTTGCAATAGTTGATTTGGATCCCCAGAAATCTTCACTCGATTGGTTGCGAGCGCGTCCGTCACACGCCAGCAAAATCCACGGTTTTTCTGGGCTGAATTGCAAACCCAAACTGCCTCATAATGTTCGTAGAGTGATCTATGATGTGCCGGCCAGACCCCAACTATCCGCTATTTCCAAGTTGATTGATGTGGTCGATGTGGTACTGATTCCGGTATTGCCGTCTGCAATAGACGTGCGCGTGACAGCGAAGTTTATTGCTGATTTACTAATTAAGGTAAAGGTGCGTCATAAATCGGTAAAAGTAGCGATTGTCGGTAATCGGATGCAAATGAACTATAAGTCGACCAAGGAGCTAGATAACTTCCTAATGAATGCTGACATTCCTTTTATAGCCAAACTTCGCGCTTCACAAAAGTATGTTCAGTCCGCAAGCAATGGTTTGGGGATATTCGATATGTTGCCGTCCGCGGTAAAGCAAGACGTGGAAACCTGGAAGCCACTTTTAAAGTGGATTGAGCAAGTTATCATCAGGTGAGACCTTTACTCATATTGAAGGAGCACAAGCAATGGAACTCGCCCTAGGATTGCTCGTCTGGTTGTTTTTGATGTTGATGCTGGAAAAATTGTGGCCGCGTCGGGCACAGACAGACCCAACGGTTAAGCGTGTAGGGGTGAATCTTTTAATGGGTGTTATTAACTGGGCGCTTGTTCGGTTGCTGGTGCCTGGCGGGTTGGTTGTGGTGGCATTCTACGCGAATGGTCATTTGTGGGGCTTATGGGAGCAGATTGGCTTGAATGATGCACCGGAATTATTCCTGTCTATCGTGTTGCTAGATCTCGCCATTTGGGCGCAACATTTGGTGAGTCATAAATGGGCGTGGCTGTGGCGTATTCATCGTGTACACCATTTGGATATCAGTGTAGACGCCAGTACGGCAGTACGGTTTCATCCAGCAGAAATTATAATATCGCTGGGTTACAAGGCGATTCTTATTGTTAGTTTGGGAATATCACCACTGGCAATAGCGAGTTTCGAAATCATGCTGGCGGCAAGTGCCATGTTTAATCACGCAAATTTAAATTTGTCAATAAAGCTTGATAAGGTACTTCGAAAATTGATAGTAACCCCGGATATGCACCGAATTCATCATTCAACCGACCGCGTAGAGCACGACAGTAATTATGGTTTTTTCTTTTCTTTCTGGGACCGTTTGTTCGGTGCGTATACGGAAGCACCAAAAATAGCGCATACTCAAATGCCGCTTGGTTTGCACGAATCGCGGGATGCCAAACAAGTGAGAAATTTAGGCGTTATACTCCGAGCACCTTTTTTCGTAAAAGTTTGATACGTGGCTGAATATAGAACGGGAGCCCCATGAAAATCACAAATAACTTTTTGACCGACTCCACTAAAGTTTGTGTCCTACTGGCGGCATTGGCGATACAGGCTTGCGCTACCAATCCTGTTACGGGCAGGTCAGATTTTGTGATGATGAGTGAGCAGCAGGAGGTTAACCTGGGCAAAAGTTATCATCAGCAAATACTTAAGGAGTACAGTATTTATGAAGCCCCTGGCTTGCAGGCTTATGTCGACCGGATAGGGCAGGATTTGGCCACGAATAGCCATCGCCCACAGTTGGATTGGACTTTTACTTTGTTGGATTCACCAGAAGTGAATGCCTTCGCGACGCCGGGGGGCTATGTTTATATCACCCGTGGAATTATGGCGTATATGCAAGACGAGGCAGATTTAGCCGGTGTTATTGGCCATGAAATCGGTCATGTTACCGCGCGTCATGGCGTGCGACAGCAGGCCCAGTCTACTTTGGCCGGCATCGGAACTGCCGCAGTAGCAGTGGCTACCGGTAGTGGTGAATTGGCTAACCTCACCAGCCAGTTAAGTACCGCAATGGTGCGCGGTTATGGGCGAACCTATGAGCTGCAATCGGATGGTCTGGGGGCGGAGTATCTTGCCCATACGGGTTATGACCCACAGAATATGATTGATGTTGTGCGGGTGCTTAAAAATCAAGAGTTATTTGAACTCGAGCTGGCTCGTGAGGAGGGTCGCGAGCCACGCGTATACCACGGGGTGTTCTCCACACATCCGGATAATGACACCCGCCTTCGCGAAGTTGTTGCAGCCGCGGAACAGTTCAAATCTACTACCGTCACACGGCCAGATGACGGAGATTTCTTATTGCTGGCAGATGGAATGGCCTATGGCCCCAGTGAGAGCCAGGGAATAGTGCAGGGCAATGCGCTTTACCATAAGGCTATGGATTTTACGGTTAATTTACCTGAAGGGTGGACGCTGCATAACTTGCCAGACCGAATTGTTGGCGTGTCTGGAAACGAGACCCAAATTATTCAGATATTGCCTGCCAATCTGGAGGGTAAATCCGGGCAAGCGTTTCTTGCAGAGCAGTTCACAGATTTCAGTGGTGGTGAAGTTTTAAACCTTTCGGGCGCGCAAGGCTATACGGGCCTGGCGAGTGTAGATGCGGGCAGTGGTCAACGGTTGGCATCACGAGTTGCCGTCGTTAATCGTGCTCCAGCGCCGAGTTTCCAGATGGCTGGCTATGGCGAGAACCAAGTGCCGAATAATGCGGTGTTATATATTGCGCGCAGTATTCGTTCGTTGAATGCCGAAGAGCAGAAATTAGCGACTGGAAAAAAAATAGTCGTCATTAGTGCCAGGCGCGGAGATACATTTGCCAAGCTGGCGCAAGAATCGGTTATTGATAAATATGCCGAGCAAAAACTTAGACTGCTTAATAATATGTACCCCGATGGTGAACCGGCCGTAGGGCAGTTAATAAAGACCGTTACACAGTGAGAACGGCCCCTGGGTTACGAATCGATTAGCCATTTTCGTTCGACGGCTGTTTCTATTTGAGTAAGCATCCACTGATAAACTTTCGGTGCCAGCTTGGCGGTAACCTGATTGATTTGTAAAACCTGGCTCTTTCTGACCCCCTGTTCTTTCCATGCTTTGCCCTGGGTATTAAGGTTCATCATAAAGGGTAATAGACGATCAGCAACTTTCACCCACTGACTTTCCTTGCTAGATTGCTCTTCATACTCTTCCCAAAGTTCCATTATTTCAGATGCGATTTTTACCGAAGCACCTGATAATTGATTCATATATTTCCGTTCTTCTATCTCCTTCTTTGATCTTTGCGGGTCGTAAATGGAAATATCGCCAGCGCCTATTTCACAAATATCGTGAATCAATGCCATTTTCAGAGTTTTAACAAGGTCGATTTCAACATTTAGCTCCTCTTTGAGCGTTAAAATGGCCAAAGCAAGGTGCCAGCAGTGTTCGGCTGAGTTTTCGTTTCGGGAAAGATCAAAAATATACGCGCGACGAGTTACGGTTTTGAGCTTATCCAGCTCCATCAAAAAGTCATAAATATTATTCACTGATTCTCCGGGCGCTGATTGGTACGCAAAATTTGTATTTATCATGTGCTAGGGTAAACAGCTTGGCTACCTACCACCAACTACGACAAAATTCTCGATACCTGGCTGGGGGTCGCCAGATAGAAGATCCAAATTGTCCGACGGCGGTCAAATTATCACTTATGTACAAGATGATGATGTTTAAACTGAAGGTTATCGCTACGTAGAGTCGGTAACAAGTATGGGGCCAACAGCTCATAGCGGCATTAGGACACTACACTAGTATCAAGATAAAAACTGAATTATGGGTAAGCCGGAAAATAGTGGGCACAGTCGTTGGCTTCAAAGTCAGCTTGATGCCGACAAGGTAGCGATTCACGATATTGCGCGGATAGTTTCAGTACACAAGGGTAGATACGTTGTAAACAATGGTCGGGTAGAAGTTTTTGCTGAGCTATTGGGGAATTTTTTCTACAGTGCAAATTCTGCAGTGGATCTACCAACAACAGGCGACTGGGTATATGCAGATTTCTACGACGATGATACTCACGCGATCATCCATGGTGTGATCCCTAGAAAAACCCTGTTAAAAAGAAAAACCGCTGGAAAGCTGGTTGATTTTCAGCTGATTGCGGCCAATATCGATGTTGCTTTTATCCTTCAATCTGCAGATTACAACTTCAATCCAAGAAGGTTGGAGCGTTATCTGGTTATGGTCAATGAAAGCGGAATCACGCCTGTCATTCTATTGAGCAAGTGCGATCTCATCCCGCAAAATGAAGTTGAAAAAATAACTGAAGGCATTCTAGCGGTTGCGCCTCAAGTGACTGTACGGGCATTTAGCAATTTGAGCGGGGAAAATGTTGATGTTATTAAAGCTTCTTTACTGCACGGTCAAACCTACTGTTTGCTTGGCTCGTCGGGTGTGGGCAAAACGACGTTATTAAATAACCTTTTGGGTAACGCTCAATTTGAAACGCAATCTGTGAGCAAAAAACAAAGTAAAGGAAGGCATACCACTACCAGTCGCGAACTAACCCGGTTAGAGAATGGTGCAATGCTCATAGACACGCCAGGAATGAGAGAGCTTGGCAACATGTCTGTCGATGCGGGTATTGACGAAACCTTTTCAGAAATTTTGAATCTCTCCCGGAACTGCCAGTTTGGAAATTGTTCGCATATCAACGAAAAAGGCTGCGCAATATTGTCCGCTATTGCAGATGGGGAATTGTCTGCCCAACGTTACAAAAACTATATAAAAATGAAAAAAGAATCGGCGTTCAATGAAATGTCCTACGCTGACAAAAGAAAGAAGGACAAAGACTTTGGCAAGTTGATTAAATCAGTCATTAAAAGTAAAAAAAGATGATGTGGAGTCGTTATTGAAAGACCTTGAAAGAGCACTAGCCCACCACAGCCTAATTCGATAGCATCTAATCAATAGTTCTTTTCTGGACGTTCCGCAGCATTAGCCCATCTTAATAAAATATAAAATGATTGATATTTATCACCGGTTTATTCTTAGAAGCCCAGCGTTATCACTGCTTGTCATTTTGTGCCTGGTATTGGGTATTGGGTATTTCGCCAAGAACTTTCGACTGGACGCTTCGTCAGATTCTCTTTTGCTGGAGAGTGATCCTACCTTAAGTGATTATCGCGAAACTCGCGAGTCTTACGGAAGTGATGAGTTTCTGGTGGTTACTTATACGTCTCAAGACGAGTTGTTTGGCGAAGTTGCGTTGGCCAATCTCGCCGCTTTGAAGGCGGAGTTGGCGGCTCTGGATCAGGTGCAGTCGGTGCTCTCTTTGCTGGACGTTCCGCTGATCGATAGCCCCCGGGTTTCGCTATCTGAGTTGGCGGAAGGTATCAATACGATTGAAGCAGGCGCTTCGCCTGCACTGGCCAGGGCAGAGCTAATCGATAGCCCTTTTTACACCAATTTGTTGGTGAACTCTTCGGGAACTACCACAGCACTACAGATTAATCTTGCCCCGAATATAGAGCTGGATGATTTGCAATTTCGTCGCGACCAATTGCGTGCGCAACGCAACACCGGCTTATCTTCTGATCAGCAAACTAAACTGGGTCAGGTGAGTTTTGACTACAACCGGGCGACAGAGGCCGCGCAGGCTAGCCGAGCTGGATTGATTATCGAAGTTCGTTTGATCACGGAGCGTTATCGAGACACCGCTGAGTTGTTTTTGGGGGGCGTGCCGATGATCGCGTCAGACTCGATCGATTTTATCCGTGGTGATTTATACACCTTTGGTGTGGGCGTGTTGCTGCTCATCATCGCGTTGCTCGCGATTGCATTTCATAAGCCGCGCTGGGTAGTCTTGCCCGTGCTAACGTGTTTTGCGTCGGGTGCAGTGATGTTAGGTATTCTCGGCCTATTGGATTGGCCGGTGACGGTCGTGTCTTCAAACTTTATTTCTTTGATGTTGATTATTACTCTGTCGTTGTGCGTGCATCTGATTGTGCACTATCGAGAGCAGCACCGAGTGCAGCCAGACAGCGATCAGTTCACTCTGGTAGCCGATACCATGGAGCGGAAGTTTTATCCGTGTTTGTACACAGGCTTGACGACGATTGTTGGGTTTGGCTCACTGACGATAAGCGGTATACGCCCAGTGATCGATTTTGGCTGGATGATGTCTTTGGGCGTGATGGTGGCTTTTGTTCTTTCATTTACCTTGTTTCCAGCCGTTCTCATGTTGATGTCTCCGGGTAAACCGTCTGCCGCTGGCTTCGATATTTCCGAAAAAGCCACAGCAATGCTAGCCAACATCACACGCAATTTTATCAAGCCGGCGAACATTGGCTTTGTGTTGATTTTTGGTGTGGCTTTGCTGGGCATGTCGAAAGTATCGGTTGAGAACCGCTTCATCGATTACTTCAGCCCCGAAACCGAGATTTACCAGGGCATGGAATTACTCGATAGTGAATTGGGTGGCACCATTCCGCTGGATGTTGTGTTAACTGCGCCGCCTGTTGTGGATAGTTTAGAAGAAGCGGGCGTTGACGATCCAGACGACGATTTTTTCGACGATTTTGATGACGAGTATGGCGGGGACGCGGCGGGTATTACAGCGACCAGTTATTGGTTTAATACATTTCAGCTGCAACAGGCGGAGAAAATCCACCAATATTTAGAAAGCGTGCCTGAAACCGGCAAAGTGCTTTCTATCGATACCACAATGAAAATGTTGGAACTGATTGCACCCAATGTCGCCAATGATGATTATTTGCTATCTGTGGTTTACAAAAGCTTGCCGCCGATTATTAAGGAGGCTTTGATCGAACCTTATATGAGCGAAGATGGCAATCAACTGCGGTTTTCGATTCGAATGTATGAGTCTAATCAAACCCGCCCCCGCAATGAGGTGCTAACCGAGATTCACGATTCTTTGGTCGATGAGCTTGGATTGGGCGATGGACAGGTCAAGTTGACGGGTGTGGCAGTGTTGTATAACAACATGCTGTTGAGTCTGTTCCGCTCCCAAATTCTAACTTTGGGGCTGGTGTTCGTGGGGATCGTATTAATGTTCCTGGTGCTATTTCGGAATTTGACCGTTTCCCTGGTCGCGATCGCACCGAATATTCTGGCGGCGTTTGTTGTGCTTGGCGTGATGGGCTTAGCGCGTATTCCACTGGATTTAATGACCATTACCATCGCCGCCATCTGTATAGGAATTGCGGTAGATAACGCAATTCATTATGTATATCGCTATCGCGAAGAATATCAAGCCAGTGGCAGTCATGAACAAGCGATGACGGTCGCCCACGATACGGTCGGTCGCGCAATCTTTTATACATCGATAACCGTCACTTTGGGGTTCTCGATTTTGGCCCTGTCGAATTTCGTGCCGACCCTCTATTTTGGCCTGCTTACTGGCTTGGCAATGTTAGTCGCACTGATCGCCAACCTCACCTTGCTGCCTATTTTACTGGGTGCATTTACGCCTTTTAAGAAGGCTGCGTAAGGTAGCAAATAGCGCAATAAAAAAGCCCCACCGGTAAAAAGCTGGCGGGGCTTTAGTTCTATTTGTGTTCTATGCCTTACTTCGCTGCTTCGCGCGCCTTCACTTCCGCAATCACGTCCGCAGCCACATTTCGTGGGCAAGGGCTGTAGTGATCAAACTCCATGGTGAACTGGCCACGGCCTGAAGTCATGGTGCGCAAGTCACCAATATAACCAAACATTTCTGATAATGGTATTTCGCCATTAATTCGAACACCAGTTGATGTTGCGTCTTGCGACTTAATCATGCCGCGGCGTCGATTCAAGTCTCCGATCACATCACCGACGTGATCTTCTGCTGTGAACACATCAACCTTCATAATGGGTTCCATCAGTTGTGGTCCAGCTTTAGGGATAGTTTGGCGATACGCTGCTTTAGCCGCAATTTCAAAGGCGACAGCCGAGGAGTCAACCGCGTGAAATGCACCGTCCAACAGCGTAACTTTAACGTCAACGCATGGGAATCCTGCGAGCACACCGATGGCCATCGAGTTTTTAAAGCCCTTGTCAATGGCAGGCCAGAATTCGCGTGGCACATTACCACCGGTCACCTTTGATTCGAACTCGTAACCAGTACCGGTTTCAGCAGGTTCCAGTACGTATTCGATTTTGCCGAATTGACCCGAACCACCCGACTGCTTTTTGTGTGTGTAACTGTCTTCAACACGTTTTGTGATGGCTTCTCGGTAAGCCACTTGGGGCTTGCCACTTTCCACTTCAACGCCATGGGTACGTTTGAGAATATCGATTTTGATATCCAGATGCAGTTCGCCCATACCTTTGAGTATGGTTTCACCAGAATCTTCGTCGGTTTCAACCCGAAATGACGGGTCTTCGGCAATCATTTTGCCCAGCGCAATACCAAGCTTTTCAGAAGCCGCTTTGTCTTTAGGAGAAACAGCCATCGAAATCACCGGGTCTGGAAACACCATCGGCTCAAGGGTCGCTGGAAATTTCGGGTCACATAACGTGTGGCCGGTCTTAACGTTTTTCATACCGACAACGGCAACAATGTCACCTGCTGAGGCACTATCGAGTTCTTCACGCGAGTCAGCGTGCATCTCAACAATTCGACCAATACGCTCGGTTTTGCCGGTAAACGTGTTAAGCACGCTGGTGCCTTTACCAAGCTTTCCGGAGTAAATCCGCACAAAGGTCAGGACGCCAAAGCGGTCGTCCATTATTTTGAAAGCCAGTGCGCGCAGTGGTTTGTTGACATCAACCGTTGCGAATTCGCCAGTCTCATTACCTTCTTCATCGACTTCAGGTTGTGGCTTAACTTCGGTAGGGCTCGGTAGATAATCGATAACCGCATTAAGCACCAGTTGAATGCCTTTATTCTTGAACGCAGAACCACAGTAGGTTGGGAAGAAGTCCAGAGCGATGGTACCTTTGCGAATGCAGGCCTTAAGCGTTTCCAGATCAGGCTCGTCACCATCAAGGTATTTTTCCATCGCATCATCGTCTTGCTCAATCGCAGTTTCGATCAATGCTTCGCGATATTCTTCAACTTTATCTGCCATGTCGGCAGGCACATCTTCAATTTTGTAATTCAGCGGGTCGCTGGAATCATCCCAAATCCAGGCTTTTCTGGTGAGCAAATCCACAACACCAGAAAAACCCTCTTCGATGCCAATAGGCAAAGTCATTACCAATGGGTTCGCACCGAGTACGTTTTTGATTTGGTCTACAACGCGATAGAAATCAGCGCCCATACGATCCAGCTTGTTAACGAAGATGACTCGCGCGACTTCCGAATCATTGGCATAACGCCAGTTGGTTTCAGACTGGGGTTCAACCCCACCGGAACCGCAGAATACGCCGACACCGCCATCGAGCACTTTCAGCGAGCGGTAAACTTCAACCGTGAAGTCTACGTGGCCCGGAGTATCGATAATGTTTAGACGGTGGTCATCCCAGAAGCAGCTGGTCGCAGCGGACTGAATAGTAATGCCGCGCTCACGCTCCTGATCCATAAAGTCGGTGGTGGCTTCACCATCGTGAACTTCGCCGATTTTATGGATTTTTCCGGTCAAGCTGAGAATGCGCTCGGTGGTGGTCGTTTTACCCGCATCAACGTGCGCAAAGATGCCAATATTTCGATATTTACTTAGGTCAGTCATGGTTCCAAAACCTGATGTTCGTGGCCAAATACAGGGCTAAATATACCCTGACTCTTAAAGGGCGCGGATAATAGGCGAAATAGGGCCTAAACGCCAGTGGAAATCGGCGCAAATAACGTGTTTTGACGTGGTTTTTCTTGTTACGGTATTGCTTTAATTTAATAGATTAAATCGTTGTACGACGATAAAACATTCCCACTGTTTGCACACCTGAAAATCACGTTTCAACAAACGAAACATATACTTTACAATACTTGCTCTTTAGCGGACCGTTATGACTGCGCCCGGCTACGTCTGAAAAAAATTGGCGAGCGGCCAGTTCGATAAATAGGTAGCAGCCTAAGTTTGGATTAAGACTATGGGTTAAGGCTGTAGGATTAAAACTATGGAGTTAAAACTAATGAGTAGAACTTTAATTACGCTTGTTCTCGCTGGGTTCGCCCAACTAATCACCTTGCCGGTTCTCGCGCAAAATGACGTGTTGGAAAAGGGTGGGCAGGACCCGTTCGGGCCGTATAATCCCGTTGTCGGTTGGCCGAACGACATCTCGACAATACCCGGAAACGAGGACTGGACCTGGGGTGCTATTCAGGGCATTTTTGCAGAAAGTGCCGACCGGATCATTATCATCCAGCGAGGCGTGCTGAAGAAGATCGAGCGCCCCGAGATTCGCTTGATTGAAGATCAAGGAACGCGGCTGCGTTTTCCTGTCGGTCGCAACTACGCCTGGCGAGACAACACGATGCCCTGGCGAGATGCCACCCAGGCCAGCCCCGATCACAACAATGCCGATGGTTGGGCGCAATGGGAAGGCGCAGGCTATATTCGTGGTGTGGATGCGCGTTGGGAACATTGCATTGTTGTGGTTGATCGCGAAGGCAATATTATCGAGACCTGGGACCAGTGGGATTCCATGTGGGTCAAACCGCACGCCGTTCACGTCAATCCGTACGATCCTGACAAACACGTCTGGATCGTCGATGACTTCGCTCACGCTATCTATAAATTCACCAACGATGGCAAGCAGCTTGTGCAAACGCTCGGTGTGCCAAACGAGCCTGGGCAAGACGAGCATCATTTTGCAAGGCCAACGTTTATGACCTTTTCAGAGGACGCGATTTTCGTTACCGACGGCTACGTAAATTCGCGGGTCATGAAGTTCGACCACGACGGAAACTATCTACTGCAGTGGGGGCAGGAAGGAACGTTGCCAGATGACGTGCGACCGGGTTATTTTAATTCGCTGCACGGCATCGATGTTGATCTGGAGTCGGGCCGTGTGTATGTCAGCGATCGACAGAACAATCGCATTCAGGTATTCGATCAGGACGGTAATTTTCTGGACCAATGGCGGGTTGGCGAACCTCCGTCAGACGTTCAATACTTAATTGTGGCAAACGGTGCCGTGTGGATCATGGATGGGGGTACCACGAAACTACTAAAATATGATCTCGATGGGCATTTTCAGGGCTCCTGGGGTACCTGGGGAACCTTTACCGGGGGCATGTGGGGTGTCCACGGCATGACCGTTGACGACGAAGGTAACTTCTACATTTCGGAAGTGAATACCGGCCGCGCACAGAAATTTGTTCCCAGAGAGGGGGGCGACCCCGATATGATAATCAGCCGCGTTCATCCGGCTTACTAGAGATTCACTTTTGGTATTTCAATAGAAAGGAAGCACATGATGAGAATAAGCACATTAATCGAGCTCGGCGCAGTTGCCACCCTGTTTTCAGTTTCAGCTGCTGTCGACGCCCAGCTGGACGTCCAGCAGTTTCTTGACGAGCGCTATTCGCAAACAACTGAAATAGCAGAAACGCTTTGGGAATACGCCGAGGTTGGTTATCAGGAGGAAAAAAGTAGCGCGTTTCTGCAGTCGATACTGGCAGCAGAGGGCTTCACCATAGAAGCGGGGGTTGCCGGAATTCCAACGGCGTTTGAGGCGAGCTATGGGAACAACGGACCGGTGATCGCTATTCTTGCCGAGTACGATGCATTACCGGGTATCACACAGGATGCCGTCGCCGTACGTAGCCCCATCGAAGGTAAACCCGCTGGCCACGCTTGCGGCCATAACTTGTTCAGTGCCGGTTCCGTGGGTGCTGCCATTGCCGTCAAGCACTGGCTGGAAACGTCCGGGGCGCAAGGCACCATCCGGGTATACGGCACACCCGCTGAAGAAGGCGGCAGCGGCAAGGTGTACATGGTGCGAGAAGGATTATTTGACGATGTCGATATCGTCCTGCACTGGCACGCGGCTGATGAAAATTCAGCCTCTGCAGATACGACGCTCGCAAACCGTTCTGCCAAGTTCCGTTTCACAGGGCTGTCTGCCCACGCGTCGAACGCACCCGAAAAAGCACGTTCGGCGCTTGATGGTGTCGAAGCGCTCAATTACATGGCTAATCTGATGCGCGAGCACGTACCACAAGAAGCGCGCATTCACTACGTGATCACCAATGGTGGACTGGCACCCAACGTCGTGCCAGATTTCGCTGAAGTCTTTTATTATGTTCGCCACCCTAATGCTGCCAACGTCCGGGAAATCTGGAAACGACTCGAGAGTGCAGCAAGAGGCGCCGCCCAGGGAACCGGAACCCAGGTCGAATGGGAGATCATTCACGGCAATTACCCGCTACTCGTCAATGAGACACTTGCCAACATGATGGATGAAAAACTCCGCGAGGTGGGTGGCATCGAGTACACAAACACCGAGCTGGCGTTTGCCCAAGAGATCTATACAACGTTGGCTGCTCCCGACCTTGAACTCGGCTCGCAAGAAATTGTGCAGCCCTTCGAGGTATCTCTCAGCTACGGTTCGACCGATGTTGGCGATGTGTCCATTGCAGTGCCGACGGTCGGACTTCGTATCGCGACATGGGTGCCCGGCACATCAGCACACACCTGGCAGGCACTCGCAGCAAGCGGTACCAGCATCGGTTTTAAGGGTGCCAATAATGCTGCCAAGACACTGAGCCTTGCAGCCATTGAGCTCTTTGAGAACGAAGATTTGCGCAACGCAGCAAAAGCTGAACATGTGGACAAACTCGGAGACGATTTTCATTATGAGGCGTTGCTCGGAGATCGTGAGCCGCCGTTGGACTACCGAAACTAGCTGTTGCGAGCGAATACTGACTAGTCAGTTGGGTGATTTTCCAGGAAATTACGTCTTGCCATTTTCTGCGTTGCGCTCACCCTTCAACATTCCCTTCTATATGCCGGAAAATCACATTTCAACAAGCGAAACATATGCTTTACAATGAGTATCCTTATCAAAAAGTAAAATAACAGGAGGGGGCCATGCTCTCAGCAACACTCTTCAGACATATTTCCAAGAATATTTCCAATAGTTCAAAGAATAGTTCCAAGCACAGTTGTCTACCGTTTTTTGCTTTCGCCGTGATGCTATGCGTTTCCATTAGCGGCGCGAATGCGCAGACTCCAGAGTATGACCCCTATCAGGAAGATGCAGAGAACATGCGTCTGGTCGGTTTTGACGATCTGCAAGGTCGCAGTGGCTACCATCCGGTGATTGAGCA
>JABJKL010000195.1 GCA_018660405.1 Pseudomonadota bacterium
ACACCCGATTCATGCTGTTTGATAGATCCGATGATTTGTTCTTCTGTATATCTTTTTTGCTTCATGTTGAGATCTCCTAAATACTAGGTTAATTGGAAATCTCATCCTTGTCATGGTGTTAATATCGGGGGAAAGGTCACTATCAAGGCTTGTAATCTTGACGGGCTTTTCGATGCGTTGGGCGACTTTCAATTTGAAGTATCCCTGCAAGAGGGAGTCGAGCGTATGATCCAATGGCATCACACAACGTTTAGTTCATTAGGCCTGACTGAAAAGGCTGCAACAACAAAAGATAAGAGCCGCAATATTTATTATGCTGATTAGAAATCGGGATATTCCAATCGCTAGTAATTATCGTCAAATCACAACACTGTGTTTGACGGTGAACACCCTACAGAGGATTAGATGATACTCATGTAGGGCCGTGTATTTAGGTAACGGGGGTTCGCATGGTAACGAATTCTTCTGCGGACGAAGGGTGAATGCCCACGGTTCTATCGAAGTCACTTTTGCATGCGCCAGCCCGAATGGCTATCGCGATGCCCTGAAGAATCTCTGCAGCATCTGCTCCGACCATATGAGCACCGAGCACGCGATCACTGTCGCCATCGACAATCAGTTTCATCAGGGTTCTTTCAGTATTATTGGTTAGGCTATGCTTAAGGCTGCGAAATTCAGATCGGTAGGTTTGTGTATTCGAATATTCTGCACGAGCCTCATGTTCAGTTAAGCCCACGGTTCCGACTTGCGGTTGAGAGAACACGGCAGACGCGACTTCGCGGTGGTCCGCAATGCGTTCGTTATTACCAAATACAGTATCTGCAAAACAATGTCCTTCCATCGTTGCAACTGGTGTCAAGGCGATTCGGTTGGTTACGTCACCAACGGCGTAAACATTATTTATATTTGTGCGTGAATACTTATCGACAATAATCTCGCCTGATTGGCCCAGCGCAATATCGACAGATTCCACGCCTATATTTTCAGTGTTTGGTGTGCGGCCCGTGGCATACATAACCTGGTCGGCTATGCTTGTTTCACCGCTAGTGTAAGTCACTTTACGAGTGGCTTTGCTGGTCAACTCAATGGATTCGATGGTCTCATTAAGGCGTATCCCAATGCCCTTTTTTACAAGTTCCTTTGACAAGTGATCGCGGACGTCCTGATCGAATCCGCGCAGAATCTGCTCACCGCGATAAACCAACTCCGTTTGGCAGCCCAGCCCGTTAAAAATGCCTGCGAATTCGACAGCAATATATCCACCCCCCGTTACGATAATACGCTCAGGCAGTTTGTCGAGGTGAAATGCTTCATTGGAGGTGATCGTGTGCTCTGATCCAGAGAAAGAGGGTACAAACGGGGTGCCGCCAGTAGCCACTAATATCGTATTAGCGGTAAACGTTTTTTCGCCTATTTGTACGGAATTTGATGCCACGATTTTGCCATGTTCGTGGAACAGATCGACCCCGGCATTTTCGAGCAACTTTATATAAATTGAATTTAAACGATCAATTTCCTTGTCCTTATTTTGAATTAACACGTTCCAGTCAAACGTATGTTTCTCGCTGCTCCATCCATAAGATTCAGCATCATCAAAGTCTTCTGAAAAATGAGCGGCGTAGACCATAAATTTTTTCGGCACGCAGCCCCGTATCACACAGGTACCCCCATATCGATATTCTTCAGTAATGGCTACTCGCGCACCATGGTCGGCAGCAACCCGCGCAGCACGTACACCGCCAGATCCGCCACCGATCACAAATAAATCGTAATCAAATTCAGACATAACATAAGCTTGTGAATAGAGTGATAAAGCTATTGATCAATTCAAATGACCTTATGAGCGTTGTAGCTCAAGTGGCGTTAGGTACTATTCGAATTACTTCTTCGAGCGTAGTTTCACCTGCGATTATATGCTGCGCTCCAGCAATTCGTAGCGGTACCATACCATCCTTGATTGCCTGCGCCGAAATCTGGGATACGTCTGCATTCGGCACCACCAGCTTTTTCACGGCATCCGTTAATTCCATCATTTCATATAAGCCTATACGTCCTCGATAGCCCGTGTCACGACAGTCTAGACAACCTACTGCTTGATAGGGGTTGCCTGGCACTAGATTAAAACCTGTTGTGAGCGTCGACCAACTGGTTTCGTCAATCTTGACAGATGACTTGCACCGCGGACATAGTGTGCGGGCCAGACGCTGGCTCAGCACACCAAGCACCGATGCGTTAATCAGGTAGGCGGGCACACCTAGTTCAAGCAGTCGGGTGATTGCTGAAGGCGAGTCATTTGTGTGTAATGTCGACAACACCAGATGGCCGGTCAGTGCGGCCTGAATAGCCATTTCTGCTGTCTCAAGATCACGAATCTCACCGATCATGATGATGTCAGGATCCTGCCGGAGCAGCGCACGCACGCCGGCGGCAAAATCCAGATCAATGGAAGCGTGGACTTGAATTTGGTTAAAGGCGGATTCGACCATTTCGATCGGATCCTCAATGGTGCTTACATTCACTTGCTCGACGGCGAGCTTGCGCAATGTGGAGTAGAGCGTAGTCGTTTTACCTGACCCGGTTGGTCCTGTAACCAGCACGATCCCGTGGCTGTGCCCGGTCAGTTTGTGCCACAGTGCTAGCTCGCGATGATTCAGGCCTAGCGCCTCAAAGCTTCGTTGTAAAACCTCTGGGTCAAAAATACGCATAACCAGTTTTTCACCCATGGCTGTAGGTACGGTCGATAATCGTAATTCGATTTCCTGGCCTTTGGGTGTTTTTGTTTTTAGGCGGCCGTCCAGCGGACGCCGTTTTTCAGCGATGTCCATACGACCAATTGTTTTTATTCGGCTGACGATGGCGGCCATAACGTTCGGCGGAACCTGATGCACATTGTGTAGCACACCATCCATTCGGAAACGAATATTTCCGTGATCCCGTCGTGGCTCCAGGTGTATGTCGCTAGCGTGTTGTTCAAATGCATACTGAAGTAACCAATCCACCAGTTGAACGATGTGGTGATCCTCTGTGTCGAGCCGTCCGGTTTTCCCAAGCTGTACAAGTTGTTCGAGGTTTTGCGTCAGTGGGTTGTTCGATGGTGCGTCTTCTGCATTCGCGGTGCGAATTGACTTGGCCAGATTAAAAAACTCGTCAGTAAAACGCGCTATATCTTTTGGGTTGCCGAGGCCGATAATGACTTCTTTGCGAGTGATCTGCTCTAATTGCGCTTTCCATCGAGCGTTAAAAGGGTTGGCGCAGGCGAATCGAACGAAGTCGGTACTTACTTCGACCGGCAGGATGCAGTGCTTGCGCGCGTAGTCATAGGAGATTACTTTAGTAATCGATGCCACGTTCACCTTTAGTGGATCAATCTCGACAAAATCGAATTGGGACTGTTCGGCAACCCATCTTGATAGTTTGTCTTCATTCCAATCCGCTGAGTCAGTGGATGCCCCCCCCATAAGTCTAGCGATGGACAGTAGTGAATGCTCTGTGCTCTTTAAAGCGCGAGTAGTTTCAGAGATTCGTTGCGCATCCTCGTTGCTGAGTAACTCGCTACCAACCAAGGCGTTGAGAATTTCCTTGATATCAAGAGAATTTATGACTGGCTTTATCATTTCGACACTACACTAAGTTAGTAACATTCCACCTAGCATGCCAGTGTAACATTGGAATATGGTTGATACTGCACGCGTCCGAACAAGCCGTATAGTGACAATAATGTTCGCCGTACTATTTCTGGCGTTTTTCTATGTCTCGTTTCAGGTTGCCTTATCACCACGAGGCTATCGCGTAGAGCCAAACGATTGGCAAGATATTGTACCCGGCACGACGCAAATGGTCCGTCGTGGTAGAGATTATATTTGGGTTGTTCGATATGCAGCTTGGGAAGCTGAGCAGTTTAACGCGCTCACTGATTTTGTGGTTTCTGGCGCCGGTTCATGTCGTTCGGCCAAGCATAAAGCCTGTGAGTTTTTAGCTAATGCGGGTGGCAGTGTCGTCGTCATCAGGTATGTTGATCAAAAGCCAGCTACGCTGCCGCGTAATGTGCCGTGGTTTGGGGGGTTTGTGGATCCTGCCACCGGCGCGCTCCACGATCGATTTGGCAGGCAATATAAGAGTATAGAAGATGAAACCATGCTTACTGCTGCGCTCGTGCGACTCGCTGTGTTTTTAGATGAGTAATTTAAGTGCGCTAGCTTGATGTGGCAGAGATCATTTGGCGATAAATTCTGTATTCCCTGGTTATTGATCCATTCATGCCTTTAATCGAATTATTCATTTCGGTGTTATCTTCCAATATCCATGAGGCCTCGCCGAGACTTAGTCCAAGTGCTGGCCCGCGCTTGAGAAACTCCATATAAAGCAGTGAGCCGATCGCAAGGTTTTGATATTCGCGTTTGACCCCCAGAGTTAAAATTCGACCTTCGGTGATGGTTTTTTTGTGTAACGGGCCTTTTAGATACCAAAGTAACTTAATCAGGTTAAGGGGTGTAAGACGACCGCTGCGAATTTTTATTAAAGCTTGATTGATGTTAGGTAGCGCTAACGCAAATGCGATCGGTTCACGGTCTACTTCGGCGATCATGCATAGCTCGGGAACGATCACGTCTTTGAGATCTTTAGCCATATGGTTGAACTCTGCTTTGTCCATCGGCACGAAACCCCAGTTTTTTTCCCAGGCGCTGTTGTAGACTTCCATCATAATCCGTACATCTCGGTCATAATGGTGCTTATCCAAGCTACGAATTGAGATATTGTGGCGCTTCTTCTGGCGTTCGGCTACCCGTCCAATACGCTCGGTAAAACCGATATCGGCTGAGATATCCCAAGCGTATAAATCTTTTTCTTTTTCCAATCCTGCCTTTTCAAGCAGCGTCATGTAATAGCGATGGTTATAAGCCATCATTATTCGGGGCGACAGATCGAAGCCTTTGATAAGAAGCCCAAATTCGTAATTACTGCTAGGGCTTGCCGGTCCCCGCAGAGTGTCGGCCCCGCGGTTAATACCCCAGTGGCGAACAGCTTCCAGCAAGGCGTCACAAATGTCTTGATCATCTACACATTCGAAGAACCCAAAAAAAACTACGTTTTCTTCATGCAGTTCATTGCTTCGATCATCGATGATGGCGGCAATACGACCGACAGGACGTTTGCCCTGATAGGCCATAAATGCCTGTAGATGGGCATGTTTGTAAAACGGGTTTTTCTCTTGATCAAGAGCATCAAATATTGTTTTTCTTAGTGGCGGCACCCAGGGTGAGTGTGGCGGATACATTTGCCACTGGAAATCGACGAATTTTTTTACGCCTTTTCGATCAACAATTTCGACAATTTCTAAATTCAACGACATACTCCAAACTTGTTAGAGCACTAGTTTACCGATGATGGCGCGTCTCGTCACTCGTTCTACTACACTGTGCTACTGGTTAATCAACGCATCCATCGTGGTGGGGGTTCGTACAGTTTTGCCGCTTGTTCTCGCAAGGCAAGTATATGTTCCTCCCAGCAACGTTGTGAGTTGAACCAGGGGAAAGCAATTGGGAATGCCGGGTCATTCCAACGTTTTGCCAGCCAGGCGTAGTAGTGAATGATGCGCAAAGTTCGCAATGCTTCGATCAAATGCAGTTCGCGAGCATCGAAGGGACTGAATTCAGTGTAGGCATCCAATATGACGGTTAGAGTAGCATCTAGATCATCGCCTTCGCCGGGCAGCAACATCCACAAATCCTGAATTCTGGGCGCCATCCTGGCATCGTCAAGGTCTACTATATGGGGGCCGGAACTGCCGATGAGGAGGTTGCCGGCATGGCAATCGCCATGGCATCGAATCAAATCAGGGTTTCCCGCGCGTTCATAATTTGACGCGATGTTGTCCAGCAGATCCTGGGTGAGCGCCTCGTACACGGGTATAAGCTCGTGCGGAAGCACGCCACTATGAAGCACGAATTGCCTGGGTTGTCTGCCAAAAGTATCAATATCCAGCGCGGGCCTATCGGTAAAAGGATGCTCAGCCCCGACCATATGCAGTCGGCCCAGCAAACGTGCCAGTTGTTTTAGTTGGTCGTGGTTCTCCAGATCAGGTGCTCGCCCGCCAATGCAAGGGAAGATAGCAAAGCGATAGTCCTTATGCCGCAGCAGTGTTTGTGGTTGACTTGTTTCAATGGCTCGCGATTCAATTTCAAGCGGCGCGATGACAGGTATTTCGGCTTCGACAAGCGCAGTTGAATACTGATGCTCTTCAAGAATTTGAGCATCGCTCCAACGGTTAGGTCGGTAAAATTTAACGACTACCGAATCCGCATCTACCAGCCCTACCTTGTATACGCGGTTCTCAAAACTGTTTAAAGCAAGTAAGTGCCCATCAACTGAGAAGCCGAAGTGCTCAATTGCCTGGAGCACTTGTTCTGGTCCAAGTTCGGCATAGTCGAGGGAAGAGTCGCGGGCAGATTGTTCTGTGGTTCGGTCGGCAGGCATTTCATGTGATCGTATACTAGCGGGAGAACGCGTATCATAACTGAAAGTCACTTAGGCTCTGCGTAGGATGTCTAACAAGAAAATTATTTTTATCCACGGCAAAAATTCCAAGCCCAACCCTGCGCTGCATCGCGAACTACTACTGAAAAGTTTGCGAGCGGGGTTTGCTGGATCTCGATTTAGTCAAGAGATGCGCGAATTTAACGAAGCAGACTTTGCTTTAAGCGCCTGGAGCGATCTGCTTTATTCAGATTATGATGATGCACATGATTTGAGCAGTGCTGTCGATCAACTTTTGGCTGTTCCAGGCGAGAGGCAGCCGAGTATGCCACTGTTTGGCCGATTCGCTATGCTTGTTCGGAGATGCCTGTATTTATGGGTTGATCGCTTTCCGGCATTGATGCGATTGTTACCGACACGGCATGCAGAATTTATGTTGGAAGGCTCTGTGCAGTATTTAGAAAACAGGGATGGGGTTGCCGTCAGTATTCGTAAGCGCCTTGCGGATACCATGAAGACTGCGCTGACCGACCCGGCTCACGAGCTGTTGATTATTGCCCATAGCTTGGGTTCTGTTGTCGCGTACGATTTGCTCGCGTCTCGGCCTCGGTGGTTGAAACCTCGATCGGTGCGATTAATGACTTTGGGTAGCCCGCTTGGATTGCGCTTCACCCAAGCCCGAGTGCTTGGCGAAATGACCATATTCCCAAGCGCAATTTCCAGTTGGGACAACTTGTCTGCTTACGGCGATATGGTGTCTTTAGATACCACTCTACATAACGATTTCCACCAAATGGAAGAGTTGGATTTGCTTGAAAAAATTAGCGACAGATCTGGTATTGTAAATAATTATCGAGATATCGATGGTGATAATCCACATAAATCGTATGGTTATTTGGCGAACCATAGGGTTGCTGAAACCATAGCCGCGTGGTACCTGGGTTGTGAGAGGTAGAGAAGTTGATGTCGTCATTGTCGGTGGTGGTATTCACGGAGTGGGTGTCGCTCAAGCCGCTGCAGCAGCGGGATACTCGACTCTGGTCGTTGAGAAGCAGGGTCTTGCGGCTGGCACATCCTGCAAGTCCAGCAAGCTCATACATGGAGGTTTACGCTATCTGGAAAGTTTTGAGTTTTCTTTGGTGCGAGAGAGTTTGCGCGAGCGCGAGTTACTGCTTACGTTGGCACCGGAACTTATTAAGCGGAAAAAGTTTTTTATCCCCATTTATCCAGAGACGTCGCGGCGGCCCTGGTGGGTCGGTGTTGGTTTGCTGGCTTACGCGACGCTTGCAGGTTTTAGCAAACACACTCGATTTCATCGAGTACCGTCTGAGGCATGGGAAAATCTGGATGGTTTGAAGACCAAAGGCTTACAGACCGTTTACCAATATTGGGATGCTCAAACAGATGATGCAGCCTTGACTCGAGCTGTCATGCGCTCAGCCTCCGCATTGGGCGCTGAACTTCTTTGCCCAGCGATGTTTATATCTGCACAGGTTGATGCTGGCGGAGTGGAGGTGAAAGTGGCGAGCGACGGGCAGGAGCAAGAAATAAGGGCGAAGGTCCTGGTTAACGCGGCGGGTCCGTGGGCAGCGCAAGTATTGGCGATGGTTGTGCCGGAGCTGCAGCCTTTGGCTGTCGATAACGTTGCTGGCAGCCATATCGAATTATCGGGACAAATTGCTCAGGGATGTTACTACCTGGAAGTCGAGTCCGACAAGCGGGCTGTTTTCGTGATGCCAAAAGGCGATCGAACTTTGGTAGGTACCACCGAACGAATTTATCGGGATGATCCAGACACGATTGAGGCGACTGATGAAGCTATCTGTTATTTATTGGAAGTGTATCGCAAGTATTTTCCGGCCCGGGACAGCGCAGTGTTGGACTCATGGGCTGGTTTGCGAGTTTTGCCCGCGACAAGTGGCGCTGCTTTCAAGCGCAGTCGAGAAACTCAGCTGCCAGTTGATGATGAGCAAACACCTCGCATATTAAGTGTGTTTGGTGGAAAACTAACGGGATACCGGGCTACCGCAGAGAAGATAATGTCGATTTTATGCAAAACCCTGCCGGTACGCGAAGCAATCGCAGACACGCGCAAGCTCAAACTGTCGCCTGAGTAAAATCGAGGGTTTCAGTTCGACTGAAGTGTTACCGTCACCCGCAGCACCGGATGATCTGATGCTCCAGGTTCACGAACCGCCACCTCTGTGGCAGTTACACCTTTGAGAATAATCCAGTCAACCCGGTTGTTCGAACGTGCCGAACCTGGCACATCTATAAACGGATCATGGCCAGCACTTTTCCGAATGAGATCCTGTAATAGAGGGTCTTGTGGTGGGGTATTGAAATCGCCAAGTAGAATTGCGCGCCGATATTTGGCAAATTCCCGAAACACCTGCTGCATTTGTTCTTCGCGACCCATTTTTGTGTGTAGGTGCGTATTGATGACGGTTATTTTTTTGCCTGCGAGCATGAGCTCACAGACCACCATATTTCGAAAACCACGTCCGCGGACATGGACAAGTGGTCGCCAAAACCAGCGGCGTATTGGAACGCTGGTTAATACGGCATTGCCTGCAAATGGTCTAAACCAACGAGTTTTGGTGGGAGCGTAAAGCCACTGCATGTCGAGCGTTTCGCCAAGGGCTGCCGCTTGATTTGGTTGGTTATAGCGCTTTGCTCCGGCGACTTCTTGCAAGGCAACAAAATCACAATTATTGATCGCGGATGCGGTGCGCGGCAAATCCAGACATTGATCTTGACCTCGACCATACTGGATATTCAGCGTAGCTATGCGTAATCGTGTTTGTGATTGAGCCGCCTTGGCTGATGGATTGATTGGGCCACCATGTTGCCCTGAAACTCGTGAACCGACACGGGCGGCAACAAACAGAAGTAACAGTGAGGCTGTGATTGTTGACCAGATAAGAATCATAAGTGCAGTGGTGAGCCAGTCGCAGGAAATGTTGAGGGAGCACAGGGGCTGTTCTCAATTACTTTGTTACCGCCGCCGTAACGAAATAATTGAGAACGGCCCCTAGGCGTGTATCAGGGCTTATACTAAGCTTGCGGGGGTGTGTCAAAAATCCGCGTAAACATTACTCAAGATCACAAAATACAGCACACCTTAAATATAACAATATTATATTGAAGGCCAATCGTCGGCATATGATTTAGTTTGTCAAAGTACAAAATTTAGCAGTCAGTTTAGCCTGCATCGTTGGAGTGTGAAATCAGTTTGAGCCTGTAAATGATTGATTGGAAATGTAAAAATGGATCAAGTTGCGATGATTTGAAAATTGAGGTTATGCACAGAATTGCCGGGCGGTCAAAGAACAGGCTAGTGCGCGAGAATGTTCCAGTTAGTTTCCACGTGTACACCACAAGCTATTGTATTTAAACATTTAAATTGATTGATTAAAAAATAGGCAGCTCAAGTGAACATAAGTAGCCAAGTGCATTCAAGATCAAAATATAAAGTTTTACACAGAGTTATCCACAGGTTCTGGGGGTAAGTTTTGAGTCCATTGCGCGATGACCTCCACACAACATACACAGGCGAACTATAGTTTATGACGACAGCGCCTCTTAGCATTTCCGACATTCAGCAGGTGTCTGTTAAATCGAGTTCCAGGAACCATTCCAGGAACTATGTTCGTGTCGCAGTCGGTGTGCCATTGCGAAAAGGGTTCGATTTCGCCTGGAGTGATGCGCTCGGTGTTGCGATTGTTGGGTTGAGGGTGCGAGTACCTTTTGGTCGACGAACAATGATTGGCATCGTCACAGAGGTCGATATCGATACCGTAGTGCCCGAGAATAAGATTAAAGGGGTCATTGCAGCTCTGGATGCGCAGAGCATTTTCTCGCCTGCACTTTGGCGTAGCCTGCAATGGGCAAGTAGCTATTATCAAGCTCCAATGGGCGAGATGCTGTTGGCAGCCTTACCCAAGTTACTGCGTGATGGTGAAAGTTCAGAGCCATGCGGTGAAATTTGGTATATAGCAAATGCCACCGGCGAAGCTGTGTTAAACCGGGCGCCAAAACAGTTGCTGGTGTATCAGTTTTTGTTAGCGCAAGAATCCACTGGGGCGAGCACTACGATATTGGATGCGAACCTGCCGGGTTGGCGTGCGGCGATGCGTCAACTAAAGGACAAGCAACTGATCACTTGTCAGCAGCGCGAAATCACTTTAACAGTAAATCAGAAACCAGCGAGTCCGATACGGTTGAACAATTCGCAGCGGGCGGCGGCGCAGGCAATTAATGATGCCAAACAGTCATTTTGTCCCCTGTTGCTTCATGGCACTACCGGTAGTGGGAAAACGGAAGTTTATTTTGAAGCGATGGATCATGTTTTGGCCCGTGGAGAACAAGTGATGCTACTGGTTCCTGAGATTGGGCTTACACCGCAACTTATGGAACGCGTTTCCAGTCGATTTTCGTACCCAGTGGTCATATTGCATTCGGGGCTTGGTGATCGCGCTCGGCATTCGGCGTGGTCGCATATAAATCGAAATAGTGCTCGAATTGTGGTTGGCACACGGTCGGCGGTTTTTGCTCCGTTCAAGTCGCTAGGGCTTATTGTTGTAGACGAAGAGCATGATGCCTCTTTTAAACAACAAGATGGAGTGCGGTATAACGCGCGCGATTTCGCTACCTATCTCGCACGTCAATGGAATGTGCCGATTGTTTTTGGGTCGGCTACGCCATCATTTGAGAGCTTGTCGAACGCGCAACGCAGTCGTTACCAGTATTTGACTCTTAAAAGCAGAGCCGGTGGCAGTTCACTGCCGAGTGTGGAAATAATCGATATGCAAAAAGCACCGATTGAAAGTGGCTTAAGCCTGCAATTGACGGATGCGATCAAAGCACGCATTGCCCGCGGCGAGCAGTCTTTGTTGTTTTTGAATCGACGAGGTTTCGCACCGGTACTTTATTGTAATAGTTGCAACGAGGGAGCCAAGTGCCATCGTTGTGATGCGTATTTAACTTTTCATAAAGCTCGCAAGCAACTTCGGTGTCACCATTGCGGCTACCAGGGTGTTTTCAAATCAGTCTGTACTACTTGCGGTGAAGACGGTTTGTCACCCGTCGGTGAGGGCACTCAGCAGCTTGAGCAGGTGCTAAAAGAGAAATTTCCTGAAGCGTCAATTATACGGGTCGATCGTGATAGCGCCCACACTGAGTCCAGGTTGGTCGAAATGTTGGATGCCATACAGTCGGGAGCTGTTGATATCGTTTTGGGTACCCAATTGCTTTCAAAGGGGCACGACTTTCCGAATGTTACTCTGGTGGGAATTATTAATGCAGACCAAGGTTTATTTAGCACCGACTTCAGGGGTGCCGAGCGCTCGTTTCAGCAGCTTATACAAGTGGCTGGTCGCGCGGGACGGCGCAAAGTTCTGGGGCAGGTGTTGATTCAGACCTGGGTGCCGGGCAATCCTTTTTTCAAATTTGTTTGCGAGCACGATTTTGAAAATTTCTCCAAATTACAGCTGAGTGAGCGAAAAATGCTTCGCTATCCACCCTTTGAACAAGCAATTTTGTTTCGTGCGGAGTCAAATTATCAGGGCGATGGTTTAAATTTTCTACAAAAGGTTCGCAACTGGTTGCACCAGCGAGTGGCCGGATCATCGATACGGGTTTATGATCCGGTGCCAAGCCCGATGGAGCGGCGAGCCGGCCGATATCGTGCGCAGTTAATGTTGCTGGGTGCCGATCGAAAATTAATCAGTCGGTTGATTAATGATTGCTGTGTGATGCTTGAAGCCGACCGTTCTTCACGTAAAGTAAGGTGGTCGGTTGATGTTGACCCCATTGATACCTATTAGTAGAAAACTCTAATGCAAACCCCGGAGACAAGTGTGTGTGTCGCAAGGTAGAATCGCGCCTAATTTCACTAGTTGATTGGTTGTATTAGTTCATTGAAAGATTCTCTACAAACCCTCTTTTCAGCCGCGCTCGACGAACTCGTTTCCGACGGAGTGCTGGCTAGCGTTCCACCGGTTGAAATTTCGTTTGAACGTACCCGGCAAAAAGAACATGGCGACTTTGCTACCAATATAGCGATGGTTCTTTCCGGGCAAGTCAGTATGTCTCCGCGTGAATTGGCGGCTTTGATCATTGCCGCTCTGGAAGACAGCGACCAAATCGCCAAGCTTGAAATCGCAGGGCCGGGCTTCATCAATATATTTCTGGATCAGGGTTCCAAATTTGATGTGGTCAGGCGCATCAAACAAGACGGAATTGACTATGGTCAAAGTCAATCGGGTGCCGGTCAAAGAATTTTGCTGGAGTACGTATCTGCAAACCCTACGGGGCCACTGCATGTTGGGCATGGCAGAGGGGCTGCTTACGGAGACACGTTGGCGCGATTACTGACTACTGTGGGTTACTCGGTGCATAAGGAGTACTACGTGAACGATGCTGGCCGCCAAATGGATATTCTAGCGACCAGTGTGTGGTTGCGCTATCTACAAGCCGTTGGTGAGCAGTTTGAGTTTCCCGCAAATGCTTATCAAGGTGACTACGTGGTTACCATGGCCGAGCAGCTCAAAGTAAATTTCGGCGATAAGTACCGGGTAGATAGCCAAAACCTGCTAGCAGCAACCAAAACAATGGAAGATGAGGTGGCACTCGATTCGCTGATTTCAACAGCCAAAGAGATTACCGGAGATGGGTACCCAGCGTTTTTTGAGCTGGCTCTCAACACACTGGTAGAAGACATTCGAACCGATCTGGAAGAGTTCGGCGTTAGCTATGATGAGTGGTTTTCGGAGCGCTCGCTATTTGATGATGGCTCGATTCATGCCGCTATCAATGCTTTGTCTGACTTGGGTTTTATCGAAGATCGAGACGGCACTTTGTGGTTTAAATCCACAGAGTTTGGTGATGAGAAAGATCGTGTTGTCATTCGAAAAAATGGCGCGCCAACGTATTTTGCTTCGGATATCGCCTATCATCTGAATAAATTTAATCGCGGATTTGACCGATGTATCAATATATGGGGGGCAGATCATCATGGTTATATTCAACGAGTTAAGGCCGCCTTGCAAGCCAGTGGTGAAGACCCCGAACGCCTGATAATTTTGCTGGTGCAGTTTGCTTCTTTGTACCGGGGCGGCGAAAAAGTTTCCATGTCTACGCGTAGCGGGCAATTTGTCACGTTGCGCGAATTACGCGATGAGGTTGGTAAAGACGCAGCGCGTTTTTTCTATATTCAACGAAAATCTGAGCAGCATATGGATTTTGATTTGGATTTAGCCAAATCACAGACCAATGAAAACCCCCTTTATTATGTTCAATATGCGCACGCGCGTATTTGCAGTGTATTCCGGCAAGCCGCTGAGCGGGATATTGTTTATGATTTATTGGTCGACAATTTGGCTGAACAGTTGCAAGATGATCTGGAGCAGCAGTTAGCGGCTAAATTGGCAGCATTCCCTGAGCAGGTTCGGGTGGCTGCAGACAGTTATGAACCGCATCAGGTAACTTATTTTCTTAGGGAATTGGCGACGCTATTTCATCGTTATTACAATTCCAGTAACTTTCTTGATGCGCAGCCTTCTAGCCGGAATGCGAGATTAAGTTTGATTGATGCCTGCCGGCAGGTTTTGTCGAATGGTTTAACGCTTATCGGTGCTCGGGCACCGGAAAAAATGTAGTCATTATTTTCCATGGCTAAACTATTTAATGGCTAAGAGAAAAAAACGCAACCGTAGGCAAACTGAAAAAATTGAACAGCTGTCCATTGGTAACCGAGGGTCTATGAAGTCGATTATTCTACTTACAGTTGGCGTGGTTTCGGGTGTCATATTGGTGCAGTTGTTTCAGGGCGGTGATTTTTCAGAATCGGATGAACGCTTCGGCAGCGGTATAAAGAATATGCTTGAATTTGGGCTGGACACCAGTAAAAGCGCCACCTCAGAATTAATCAATGAATCCATGCAAAAAGTGCGGGTGACATCTGACAAGGAGTTCACTTTTTGGGAAACCCTGCCGAAATTGGAGCAAATTCTACCGGACAATATATCTGAGAGTGATGCGATTAATGTGCCTGACGACAAGTATGTTTACTTTTTGCAGATTGCATCGTTTACAACGGAACAGGATGCAGACGGTTTACGTGCCAGATTGGCCCTGGCCGGGTTTGAGACCTTTTCGCAGCGAGTAGAGCTCGAAGGCGCTGGTACGCGATATCGCGTTCGGACCTCCACCTATGACAGCCAACGTGTAACAAAAAACCTCAAGCAAGCGCTTCAAGACGAAGGTGTGAATCCGATCACTATCCGCCTGGATGCGAGCTAACGAAGCGTATCGATAGAACACTCTGGCCGTAATACTCGCACCCTTTCACCCACCTAAAATGTATTGCCAAGTATTTAAAGGTAGTCGTAAACAAGACCACTATATTTACCTGCCGGCGGGTTATGACACGTCAGAGCTGCCGACGAGCTTGCTGGCAATGCTTGGCGAACTTTTACCGGTGGTGGAGCTCGAGTTGACACCAGAACGCGAATTGGCAAATGCGGATACTGCAGAGGTGATAGCACAATTAAGCAAGCGTGGTTTTTACCTTCAGATGCCACCCGGTGATAAAAAGCGTTTACCACCATGACATTTCTGCACGCATTCCTGCACGACGGGAAGGAATTCGCTACTGACGAACTCGGTTATCTAAAAAATCACCTGGAGTGGAGTTACGAGCTCGGGCAGGCAATGGCTGCGGCAGATCGATTAAGTTTGACTGAGGATCATTGGGAAGTGATAAATTTTGTACGCGAATATCACGAGGATTATCGGGTCGCACCTCCCATCCGCATGCTAGTACGGGCTATCCGCCGCGAATTTGGGGAAACAAAAGGCAACAGTCGCTATTTGTACTCTTTGTTCCCCGATGGGCCGGCCAAGCAGGCGTCAAAATACGCAGGACTTCCCAAGCCCAAGCACTGCGTATAATGGCCGATAGAGCTATCGAAACCGGCTTTCACTGCTTCCAACATCGTACAGTCAGCGCCCCACAAACAGCCGTATTCCTTCCAGTTTTTGTATTTTTGCAGTGGTTCCAGCTTCAAACGGTGATTCGCCGTCGGCTAGTTCAGCGGCCCAGTCGGTGCCGGACCAGTTAACCTTGCCAGGTTGTTCAGTTGTAATAGCTTCAATTACTTTAACGGATTGACCAATTGCGTCGTTACCTGCAATCGCACCGGGTTTGTCTTGCCATTTTTTTAGCAATGGATAGAGGATGACGGAGACTACGATGGAGGCGATGAGAAAAACAGCAGAGGATGCAGTCCAGGAAAGATCGGGCATTAACCAGCTGACCGTAGATGAAATGAGGGCTCCTAATCCGAAGAACAGGAACCAAAATACAGAAAACTGCATGATTAGCAGTTCGATGCCGATAAATGCTAACCCTAGTAATAAGAAAAATAATGCGGGTTCCATAGGTTACCTCCTTAAAGCCTCTAAAGACCTTGGCTCTTGTCAACCTGCGCTTTGAGCGTTTCAAATGCAGTGAAAGCTTTGCTTACCACCGAAGCTACGTCTGAACCATCGGTCGGCAGTAAGGCAACGGTGCCTTCACGCGCAAGCTTCTCGAATGCAGCGATATATTGCTCTGATAACTGCTGTGCTACCGCTGTGGTGCCGCCTTCAGTGTTAATCGCCTCAGAAATAGTACGTATAGCGGTTGCGCGAGCACCGGCCTCAATTTCGATTGCTTCGGCGTTACCTTGAGCGCGGAGTATTTGTGCTGCTTTATCACCTTCCGCCTGGTTGATTTCCGCTTGTCGATAGCCTTCGGAAGTCAGCACCGCAACGCGACGTTCTCGCTCTGCGGACATTTGTTTCTCCATTTCTTCGAGGATAGAGCCCGGTGGTGATATATCTTTAACTTCGTAACGCAGAACTTTAGTGCCCCAGGCTTCCGACGCCTCATCGATCGATTTCGTCACCATCGCGTTAATATTCTCGCGTGATTCAAAGGTTTGATCCAGGCTGAGTTTGCCAATTTCTGCACGCATCGTGGTTTGCGCCAATTGCAAAATCGCAAAATTAAGATTTTCAACTCCGTAAGAAGCGGCACGAGGATCCATGATTCTCATATAGAGCACCCCATCAATGCCCAAAGCGACGTTATCTTTGGTGATGGCTTGCTGAGCCGGCACATCGATCGCGAATTCTTTTAGTGAATGCTTGTAAGCAACCCGGTCTATAAATGGGATCAGCAAATGAAAGCCAGCCTCCAGTGTTCCATCATACTTACCCAAGCGTTCGATAATGTATGCTTCGTTTTGCGGAACGATGCGGACGATGTTCCTGAAGATTAAAACCAGGATGATTCCAGCGACGACTAGAAACGGTAGATTATCCATGATGGCTCCTGCGGTTTTGTTTGCTCATGTTCGACTATACCGCAAGCATCTGCACAGTTTATGGCAAAGGTATGTTTTTTCGTTGGTTTGCATGCAACGGCCGGGTTTTGCTCAGCAAGATCAAACATGCATGTGCTGAGTGATGTTCGGTGGCATTTGGAATTAGTTCGATTTCGCTTTGGGTGAACAATGCGGGTAGATATGGGGAACCCCGGTAACGAACAAAGCGAGCCTGCACGTTTCCCCAAGCTCTTATAGCTGCCAGGATTAAATGATTGATAGAAATCAAAAGGATAGAGCAATGATTGAAATATCAGTTTTAGCAAACCGAGCGTGCTCGGTATACAAATGTTAGGCTACAAGAAAATGAACGAAACATTTAAACAATATATCGAGTCATTAGAGCCCTTATACCAAAGGCTAATGCAGATGGAACCTGTTTCTGTAGTAACTCTGCCAAAAGAAACCCCATTATCTGGTATTTATCTATTTTCTGAAGATGAGCAACATCTTTATGTGGGCCGTACAAATACAATTAGAAAAAGGCTACAAAATCATTGCCGGCCAGGCTCAGGGCATAATTCAGCTACATTTGCATTTAGGCTCGCTAGGCAACTCACTGGTCAAACAAATGCAACATATACCGAGCAAGGATCACGGGCATATTTACAAAACGACCCAAAATTTGGTCCTATCTTTAAGGCGCAAAAAGAAAGAGTAAGAAACATGAATGTTCGTTATGTGTTAGAGCCAGATCCAATGCGACAAGCTCTGTTAGAAATGTATGTTTCGGTTAGCTTGGGTACACTACATAATGACTTTGATAATCATTAAAGCCCTAACAATGCGTTCGCGTGGGACGCTGTGCCACGTTGCAGGCTGCGCCCCACAGCTTAAATATTATACCGCTTACTTGACATACCAAATATGATATACATACTAAATATGGTATGTGGATAATTTATGAACACCGCCGTGTTGCACGACAGCTCAATTCAGCCCCAAATGACATACTTAAGAAATACGAGATATGGAAAGATATCGTCTCTGTTTCTGGCCCTGAAGGATTGAAATTGATTCGTAGTTTCAATGATGAGCCACTAAGGGGAGACTGGAAGGGGTATCGATCTTCCCGACTGAGTTTGAAATATCGAATTATCTATAAGATTGTAAGAAATGAAGTATTAGTGCAGGTTGTAAATATTACTGCACATGATTACCGGAGAAAATGACATGAAAGGTTACAAAATCGCTTCTAAACAGATCGATGTTTCTGTTGGGGAGTCAGTGAGAATTATTAGAGAATTTCAAGAAATGAGTCAGAATAAACTGGCTGTAGCTGCAGGTATTCCTCAATCAACAATTTCCGCTATTGAAAATGATCGAATTAATCTAGGCGTCGAACGAGCCAAGCAACTCGCCAGAGCATTGCGTTGTCACCCTTCTGTTTTAGTATTTCCTGGTTGGAGAGTTGGGCACGAACAGGCAGCATAACAAGGAAATACAGTTGCACAATTTACTCGTGGCATTCCTAAATTGGTCTTGAGTTCTATGGTGTTTGCCCACAAGTTACGCGTTCCAGGCTCAATAGGTCGTGGTGGGTGTTTATATTGCATAACCCAGCATCGGCAAACAGGGTTCTGACGGCATCGCCTTGATCGTAAGCGTGTTCAATGAATAAATAGCCATTTTTGAACAAGTGCTGTTTGGCGTTTTTAACTATCTGGCGAATGTCATTTAAGCCGTCTGCACCCGCAGTTAGTGCGCAGCGCGGTTCAAACCTCAGGTCGCCTTGCTCAAGATGTGGGTCTTTTTCGGCAACGTAAGGTGGGTTTGAGACAATAATATTGAAGCAATACCCAGCCAGACTGCTGAACCAATCGCTTAAAACAAATTCTATGTTTGTAGCGCCAACCAGCCGGGAGTTCGCGCGCGCGATGGTCAGCGCCGCCTCGGAGGCATCTGCGGCGACGATGTCCGCATGAGCAAGCTCATTCGCGAGCGAAACAGCTATAGCGCCGCTGCCAGTGCCAAGGTCAGCGATTTTAAGCTGGGATACTGTTGGTGCCAGGTTGGCCGCGGTTTCCAACGCGAGTTCGACCAGTAACTCAGTTTCTGGCCGTGGTATGAGCACATCGGGACTAACGTGAAAATTATGTTTCCAGAAGGCACGATGGCCAATAATATATGCGACGGGTTCGCCCTTGCTCCGACGTTCTATATAAGATTGAAAACGAGTTTTCTGTTCGCCCGTTAGAGCAGAATCGCTATGGGCAATAAGCCATGCTGAGTTTTTGCTGAGTGCATGGCTTAACAATATTTCGCAGTCGTGTTTTGCTGAGTCGCTGCAATGTTCGAGCGTTACCCGGCCATTAACAAGCGCGTCTTGTAGCGATATCAAGATTCGGCGAGCGTCGCCAGCTGATCGGCTTGGTATTCCGCACTCAGTGGATCGACGACCTGATTTAATCCACCCTGCATTACGTCATCGAGTTTGTATAATGTTAAATTTATTCGGTGATCAGTAACTCTTCCTTGTGGGAAGTTATAAGTACGAATCCGTTCGGATCGGTCCCCACTGCCAACCAAATTACGGCGTGTTTCAGCTTCTTCTGCCTGCTGGGCAGACCTTTGGGCATCCAATAAGCGCGATTTAAGCATCGACATCGCGCGGGCGCGGTTCTTGTGCTGAGAACGCTCGTCTTGACACTCGACGACGACGCCTGTGGCCAGGTGGGTAAGACGAACGGCAGAGTCCGTTTTGTTCACGTGCTGCCCACCAGAGCCTGAGGCACGATAGGTATCTACGCGTATTTCACTTGGGTTGATTTCAATTTCATCCGATATTTCGTCAGCTTCAGCGAGAATTGCGACGGTGCAAGCCGATGTGTGAATACGGCCCTGAGTTTCGGTTTCTGGCACACGCTGCACCCGATGCGCGCCCGATTCAAATTTGAGTTTGGAGTAGGCACCACGGCCTTCAATTCTGGAGATTATCTCTCGGTAGCCGCCATGCTCGCCTTCAGTTTTACTCAGCACTTCGACTTTCCATTTTTGTGATTCTGCATAAATGCTGTACATGCGAAACAGATCACCCGCGAAGATGGCGGCCTCGTCGCCACCCGTGCCAGCGCGAATCTCCAGGAATATATTGCGATCGTCGTTTGGGTCTTTAGGTATCAGAAGCCGTTGCAGCGAACTCAACAGTGCCTCCTGCGTGTCTTTTAATCTAAGCAGTTCTTCCTTGCCCATTTCACGCATTTCCGCATCGTCATCAGCAAGCATGAGTTCTGCAGCCTGCATGTCATCATCAGCTTGTTGGAAATCCTCCCAGGTGTTAACCACGGGTGCGATTTCTGATAGTTCAATCGTCAGGGCGCGGTACTTATTCTGGTCGCTCATGGTTTCCGGGTCTGAAACCAGGGCATTAAGTTCTTCTTGACGTTCGGCAAGGAATTCAAGCTTTGTGCGTATTGAGTCTTTCACATTGTTTGCCGGGTTCAGGTTTTGTTGGATTTGCCCTTGGATGGTAAATGTTTCAGCCCGAAAATTTTCTGAACAGTGGATGCCAGTGATGAGTCGTCGCTATCATTCAGCGTCTTGCTCGGCCGATGCATGATTTTGTTGCCGAGTGCGTAGGCGAACAGCTCGATAACCGCCTCCGGGTTCTCGCCTCGAGCGATTTGTCGAATGGCTTTATCGAGCTCAACCTCGGTCAGTTGATCTATATGGTTTCGCAAGGCGCGGATTGTTGGTACTGAGTTGAGGCTGCCGACCCACTCCATGAACTCGTTGGATTGGGTCTCTACGATCCTCTCGGCTTCACTCGCTGCATCGCGCCGCGATTCCAGATTGGTTTCAATGATCTGATTTAGATCATCTACCGTATATAAGAACACATTTCGAAGCTCATTGACCTGTTCCTCAATATCTCTGGGTACGGCAAGGTCGACCATAAACATCGGTCTATTTTTGCGGGCTTTTAACGAGGTCTCGACCATGCCTTTACCAATTAGCGGCAGGGTGCTGGCAGTGGAAGAGATCAAGATATCGCAATAAGGTAGATTCTCAGGCAACTCATCCAGGGTGATCGCACGAGCGCCGAGTTCGTTTGCCAGTCTTTCGCCACGTTCCAGTGTGCGGTTGGCTACTAAAATATCTTTAACGCCTTTTTCGCTTAAATGTCTTGCGACCAATTCAATCGTTTCGCCAGCCCCAATCAGCATGACAGATTGGTCTTCCAACGCATCAAAAATTTGACGCGCCAACAATACCGCGGCATAGGCGACCGACACCGCATTGGTTCCAACGCCTGTATTGGTGCGAATATTCTTGGCGACTGAAAAAGAGCTTTGAAACAGGCGGTTTAGAATTTTGCCAGTGGCACCGAGTTTGTGCGCGACCGCAAAGGCCGTTTTCATTTGGCCTAAAATTTGTGATTCACCAAGCACCATGGAATCTAGCCCAGAAGCTACTCGATAGGTATGGCGAACCGCATCTCGATTGGGGTGAATATATAAATAGTCGCTGAAGTCGTTTCCAGACCAACCGTGGTAATGGCTAATCCAGTCTTTTATCTGGTCTGCATTTTGCGTGTTTTGACGGCAATAAATTTCTGTACGGTTGCAGGTAGAAAGTAGCGCAGCCTCTTCTATACCGGGACGTTTGATCAGGTCTTTAAGAGCCTCTTCCAAATGATCCGCCGTTACCGCAGCGCGCTCGCGTATCTCGACGGGTGCAGTCGCGTGGTTTAAGCCTAGTGTAAGAATGTGCATTTTCGATTCTATCTAGTGTAGTGTATTAAACAAACGCATGTATCAGCGAGATGACAAGCATTCATATACTAGGCGCGCGTCGCCGCGAATGACGAGTCCTTCACAAGAGGCGCAACAACGTAGATGATTGCTTGCCATCGCGCCCGAAGGGAGTCCCCCAAACAACCCAATCCATCGTTGCAGATTTTGCAAAGGGAGCGACCATTCGCTGCAAGCTGCGCCTCGACTTGGGTTATTTGGGGGACTCTGATACATACGTTTGTTTAAAACACTACACTAGTTAACAGCCTTTCGACCCACCTGTCGAGGTCGATGGGCAGTCAATAAATTACTTTTGTGTCCCGTTGCGATTCGTGATGGCTAATCGCCTATTGTACTAGTGCTGTTTAAAGATTTATATGTCGCGTTTAGTGCGTTCGTCCAAAGTTCCCTTCAAGGCCTTTTTTAATTTCATGGCTTTTTAAAATCGTCCAAGGCAGAGCTTTGGGTTTTTTTGAGCTTACTGATCACTTTGCGCAGCTCAGGTGCGATTTGTAAAGTAAAAAGCGTGAACACTAATACCGTGGTACCGGTTATGACGTAGTATTTCTCCAGGCCAGTGGTTACCGCCAAATATAAAAATTGAAGTGCGACGCCCATCACCATTGATAAAGCAAGTGCAAGGTAGATTCTTGCCGCTGGGCGATTTTCGGACAGACGGGTTGCCTGGGTACAAACTTCTAGTACCAGCAATGCCGCGAAGCTGCCGCTGCAAGCGAGCCACAAGCCAAGGTTTGGAGCGTGCAGCGTCGCCACGAGAATTATGCCACTTATGAGCCACGGTGTGACCCGGCTGGTTGGCCTATTGTCTGCTTTGTCGTCTGCTGCGGTGGCTCGCCGCAAGCCGAGTAGGGTATGGAGCTGTTTGATGGTGAGTTGCAGGACGTTAAGCAGTAAACTCAAGATCACCACAAATTTTAATGCGGGTGTGAACGTATCGTTAAAAGCGTCGTTGGCCGTCAATGTTGTAAGCATTTGTTTGATTAAGTCCACGACTAATTGCTCTGGGGCAAGAGAGTCGAGGTACAGGCTACCGGACAAAACGGGGCCAACTATTTTATCTGACGCTGGAGCAAGCGACGAGTCGGCCAGTGGGCCAGACATGGCGATTATTGATACCGCCACAAGCATGCTGGCGACATAGAATAGCAAATGGCTACTGGTTAGCGTGCTTCCAACAGTCGAAAAGTTCGCGCCTGACTTTTGTGTTCGATTGACGCCCGGGAGCAGGCCGGGGAGTAGCAATACCAGACAAATCAGCGGCAAAGCCTGTCGTTCGGAATCACTGGCCGGAATTAAAGCGGTTAGCTCAGTCGTGTGCAGCAGCCCAGAGACGATAAACACGCCTAGCAAAATCATTACACCGAGCCCGCCCAACAAGCTAATCGATGTTTTCAATGATCGGTTTTCGCTTATAGAAAATAGACTTGCGACGGCAAGGCTGCCCAGTATAAGTCGAATTAGCCAAGGCTCACCTAGTAACGAAGGCGTTAGCATAGAGCTGATAATGGCGCAGATGATCAAGCCAACTGATAAAAGCAAACCTGATAATGCACCGTTATAACGATTGAATGCCATTAACACGACAAATAACACAGCCGCGCCGCCTGCTGCCGGGAAGCCGATCAACAAGCCAACTATAATTTTGATTAATATGGATAAGCTGGCGATCAAAAACAGGCTGTGGGTTAGTCGATAGAGCCAGCTCTTTTCTGAACGCTGTGTGTCGAAGCCATCAAAGCCGTGGTTAAGTAACGGCAGGAGTAAAAGCCCCATAATCAGAGTTATCAGTAGCCAGCCAGCCGCAACCCCCCATGCCCATCCACCCACGATACTTGCGCATAACAGTGTAAATACCAAGGGTGTGTTGCCAGCAATATTGAGAGTTTCAATGCGCCAGAAACCGGTCCGCCTATAAGCATTTTGATCGCGCATTCCCATAGACTTATGCAGCATTGGGGGAACCGTAATGGCGCCAAACAGGGTCACAACTGCAAATAATATTATTAACCACATACTATTCATATAGTTTAGGACAGCACACTAGTGTCTTCTTAGATCAAACAGATTGCGGTAGTATCGCTTAATACTAAACGTATCGTAAGTCTCTGGGTTTTCAGGCGGTCTATAATACTCCGGCTGACGTGGGCCAGCGATTTTTAATTATTGAGGCCTTACGCGATTGCGTGTTGTTCTCTAATGGCGTTAAAAACATACTCAATCGGTTATTTTTCGATATGAAAGCACAAATTAATAAAGACGCCCGTAAACGAATGCGAAGGATAATCACGTGCATATAAACTGGGTTAAAATAAGTCGGCGGTGTTTGGGCCTGCTATTTCTGACGATATTCGCTTCGTCTTGTGCTAATGCGCCCTTGAGTCAAAACCATCAGGTGGATGCCGTTACTGGCGATGACCGCGGTGGCGTTGAGCTAAGCCGATCTGATGTGGAAGGGGCCGACGGTGGGGCGACCGAGACGGATGAAGCGAAGGCTGACGAAGAGAAAGAACCAGGTGTTCCAAATTTAGCCTTAGACAACGACTCGCTTTACAACATACTTATGTCAGATATTGCGCTGCACTATGGGCATATTGAGACGAGTTTAGAGTCCGCGGTTGCGGTTGCAAAAGTGAGCAAAGATCAACGTTTGGTTCGTAAAGCAGCAGCTCTGGCGCTCCAGTTGAATAAGTTTGAGCAATCTGCCGAGATGGCAAGACTATGGTCTGAGTTAATGCCTCAGAGCCAAGAGCCGATACAGGTGTTGGTGATCGCGCTTACGGCTGCCGGGGATCAAAAGCAAGCTTTGGCCGCTGCGGTTAGCTTAATCGAGCAACAAGATAATATTGAAACGGGTGTGCGTACTGTAGCGGGATTAATGAACCGTCAACGCAATCCTGAAGCAGCCGTCAGGCTATTACAGGACATCGCGGATTTGTGGCCCGATTTGCCGCAAGCGTATATGAGCCTTTCTTACGTTGCCCGAGCTTATGGCCAGCAACAGCTCAGTCGTGATGCCCTGGAAAAGGCTTTGGAAATAGAGCCAGATTGGGATGAAGCGGCGGTCACCAAAGTCGACTACCTGGTTAGTGATGATCAAACAGCGGAGGCGACCGCCTTTGTCGCGCAGTATCTCGATGAAAATCCGAACTCGCAAAGCATGCTGGTTCGCTCGTCCAGGCTACTTGCCGTCGAGGAGCAATACGAAGCAGCATGGGACCGGTTAAAATCGACACTTAGAAGTAAGGAAGTCGGCGCACCCACATTATATTTTGCGGCAATATTGGCGACTGAAGTTGGTCAGGAGAGACGAGTAACTGGATATCTGGAACGCGCGATAGAAAAAAATCCTGGCTTTGATCGTGCTCGCATGTATCTGGCTGCACGGTATGCTGACGAACAAGATTTCGAAGCCGCTTTTGATCAATATCAGCAGGTAAGAGATCCTTCTTTGAGCGAAGATGCAATGATCCAGATGGTGCTGGTCACTGAAGAAATCCGGGGCACTGATGAGGCGCTAAGCTTTCTGGAGCGCATGGATATTCAAAGCCAAGGTCAGTACCTCAAATATGTGCTGACGCGTCACGAATTGCTCGTGCGAGATCGTCGTATGGACGAAGCTTATAGTTTTTTGAATGACGCGCTACAGAATGTGCCAGGCAATCAAGCGCTTCTTTACGCCCGCGGCCTGGTTGCTGCTGAGCTTAAGCTGGTTGATGTTATGGAGGCGGATTTTAAGTCGCTCATTGAAATCGAGCCAGAGAATGCCAGCGCCTTGAATGCTTTGGGTTATACGCTTGCCGATCAAACTGATCGCTTGCAAGAGGCGCGCGGGTATATTGGCAGGGCGCTGGAACTAAGGCCGAAAGACCCTTACATCATGGACAGTATGGGTTGGGTAGAATATCGGCTGGGTGAACTTGACCTGGCCCGAACTCTACTAACAGAGGCTTATCAGGTAAATGGTGATGTTGAAATTGCCGCGCATCTGGGTGAGGTCTTGTGGGAACTTGGAGAGGCGGAAAAGGCGCGCGATGTTTGGCTTGAGGCGATTGGTATCGATTCGGATAACCCTATTTTGCTCGAAACATTGGAGCGTTACCCGTCAGGCGCTGAGTGATTATTCGCCAATAGGTGGTTTGATGAGCATTACGACCCGGGTACTGGGCTTGGTTTTGAGTGTGTGCCTAATGAGTGCTTGTGCCTCCGGTGTCAAGGTGGCTACTGAGGACGCGGTATTTAAAACTGACAGGGAATGGTTTAGATCCGCCGAACTTCAGCTAAAGGCGGTCGATTCATGGACAATGCGAGGCAGAATCGCGGTTCGTTTTGATAATAAGGGTGAAACTGGCAGCATATTGTGGCGTGAAAGCGCTGCGCAGCAATCGGTCAGACTGAATGGCCCTTTTGGAGCCGGGGCGGTTGAGCTTAAAGTCGATGCCCTGGGTGCCGAAATCACCGATCGCAATGGTAATAGTCGTCGTGCCACCAATGCGCAAACGCTGTTGTTTGAGTCCACCGGCTGGATTGTGCCGGTGGCTAATCTAAGGTACTGGTTGCAGGGACTGCCTGGCCCCGAAGGAATAATCGAGTATCGGGTAAACGATAAAGAGCAGCTGGTCGAGCTGCTGCAAGGCGGGTGGCGTGTTGAGTACAGCACCTTCAAGGAGTTTGATGGTCTTATACTTCCAGCACGGTTGACAGCGCATCTAAGTAGCTCCAACGATACCAAGGTTCGCCTGGTTATTGATCAATGGGATTGGCGCTAATGGGGTCTTCGACACCTACAAAAGCACCTACAAAAACACACACTACAATGGATACTTTACGATGGTTGGCTCCGGCCAAGTTAAACCTTTTTTTGCACATAACCGGTCAACGGCCAGATGGTTATCACGAGTTACAGACGGTGTTTCAACTGCTGGACTATTATGATGAGCTGGGTTTTAACTTGCGAGATGACGGGCTGATCGCACGATCTGGTGAGCTTTACGGTATCACCGATAATGATGAGCTATGTTGCCGATCCGCCCGCTTGCTACAGAGCCATTTTGTTACCAAAAAAGGCGGCAAAAA